>JBJFHQ010000304.1:0-8671 GCA_051893755.1 Oscillospiraceae bacterium | reverse complement strand
GACCTCTTCCGACTTTGCAGCCCAGCGGGACTTTCTTCCGGCAGCCTCCTCGGGCGAGTCATCGGGAGAAGCAAGTGTTCTTATCTGTGCTATCCTGTTTGGAATAAAGTTGCTCATATTGAGCGACATATCCGATTTTTCCGCCGAGCTGTTCATAAGCTCATCGAACAAGCTCTTTTCCGCCTTCTTTTCCTCGGGAATTTTAACTGGCTCATTGGAAAAGCTGTCCGCCGCGGAAAAATTCTCTTTAGGCTTTCTGCCGCTCATCTCATCAAGACGTTCACCTGTAATGAGGATATCCTCCGCCTTAGGAGCAGGCTCATAAACAGCAGCCCCGCTCCTGTCGATCTTAAAGGAATTCTGCTGTTTTTCGGGTGCCGAGGTATCGAACTTCACCTTGCCCGGAGGAAGGTCGCGGTACACAGGCTCTGCAGGCGATCTGACAGCTTCTGCGCTGTCTCCTGTGGGGATAGGCTCGCCGAACACCTCATCATCGTCATCGTCGTCATTTCTCTGGGCAAGCACGATCTTGACCACCTGAAACAGCACAATAAGTATGCTCGGAATTATCACAACGATGATGATCCCCTTTTCCGACGTAGCGAAATTCAGAAGGCTGCCCGTGAATTTGTCGTAGTACATCGCCTTGGCGATAACGCTTTTGGCAGGTATCTTATATGTATCGTTCACTGGAGAGGTATCATATCTTACAATATAGAACTCTTCGCCGTCCTCCTCAAGTATTTCCACAACTCTGATTATAGCCAGAGCGTTGTCTATCCTGCAGAGGACCACGCTGTCCTCACCGATATTTTCAACCTCGTCAGCCTTTGCAAAAACAGCCGATTCCGCAGGTATCTTCGGTTCCATGTTGACTGCATGGGTCTGATAGATATAGTACCCGAACAGCTTGGGAGCCGAGCCTGTCTCCCTGAACGAAAAATAGATCACAAGCATTGCGGCGATAAGAAGAATGAGGATCCCTATTACAATAAATTCAACATACACCCACGGACTTGTTTTTCCCGCCGCAGATTTTTTTTCAGACATATCATTGACCGTCCTTTCAGACATAAACTTAAACTTATACTGTTTTATTATAACACATCATTATTGATATTTCAACTTATTTTTTTCAAAAAATGTATTTTAATATACATTTTTTCCGATAATTAATTTATAATGTACACTGCCGACAAAAATTATTAACAGTTAAATAAAATATTTCATTCAGTTCACTGCTTGTTAACATAAATTTAATATTAATGTTTTATAATTACTATTATGTAAATATATTTTATCCATTCTGTTAATGCTGTTGACATACATGGCAGAAGCAAGGACAAGAACTCGTCATATCATATTTCGATCATATTGTCGGAGGTGATAAAATGTTAAAAAAATACATTCTGGTCATATCGGATAACCCCGATAATGCGGAAAAAATATCAGCTATACTCAATCACGGAGATTATCTCACGGTATGCTGTGAAAACTGCGGCTATGCAAAGGAGCTGAATAAGTCAAACGATTTCAGTCTGCTGATATATGACGCGGAAAAAGGCATGTCCCCGGAAGCAAAGTCGCTTTCAGAGCAGCTCAGCATCCCGCTGATGGCATTATGCAGGAATGTCACGGATATCCCTCCCGGGGTACACCCGCTGACAAGACCTTTCAAGGATAACCGTCTGATACGGGCGGCAAATTCGATATGCTATCCCGACTCGGCGGACAACAGCAATGATATCTTTGAATTCGGAAATATTTCCTTCTGCTATTCCACAGGAAACGTTATCAAAGCGGGAAATCCGATACATCTTTCCGCAAGAGAGCTGGATCTGCTGAATTATCTCTGCACCAATGCGGACACTACAATCTCAAAGGAAGAAATAATGTCCGCAGTCTGGAAGAGCAGCCCCGACAGCTCGACAGTCAACGTACATATCCTTAAGCTCAGGAAAAAGCTGGAGGACAACCCCGATCGCCCCAGATACATTCAGACAGTCCACGGAAAGGGCTTCATTCTTAAGACAAGACCATAAGCACATCATCGTTTTTTCAGATATATATTATTATTCATTGTAATGTCAGGAAGTTATTATAAACAAAAAATTCACAAATATCATATCAAAATGTGCAAAAAAATCTATTGACAAAAGAAAAAAACAGAGGTATAATTTGCTTATACAGTAAAAAAGCGTTGACAGGGACGGAATCGGATACAGTCCGCAAAGAGAACTGCCGTTTGGTGAAAGGCAGAGGGAATGTGCCGTATTCAGATCACCCTTAAGCTGCTCCGCCGAATCAAGTAAGCGGTGTCGGGAACTCCCGTTACAGGGTATTCTGTTGAATGACAGAGCTGAGTGCCGATATCATAGATATCGGAACAAGAGTGGTACAGTGGACGCTTCGGCTTTCACCTCTTGATGAGGTGAAAGCCGTTTTTAATTTTTTAGATTTGAAAGGGAGAGATCATCATGCTTACTCTTGACAATGTTTACAAGGCTTCTCATAAGCTGCGGGAGGTCATCAGGACCACCGACCTTATCTATGCACCAAAGATACGCAGCGACTGCAAGGTATATCTTAAGACCGAAAATCTTCAGGTAACAGGCTCCTTTAAGGTGAGAGGCGCTTATTACAAGATATCACAGCTTTCCGACGAGGAAAAGGCAAGGGGCGTTGTTGCCTGCAGCGCGGGAAATCATGCTCAGGGCGTGGCTCTTGCTGCTCAGAAGAACGGCATCAAGGCTGTTATCTGTCTGCCCGATGCCGCTCCCATTTCCAAGATCGAAGCTACCCGCTCCTACGGTGCAGAGATATGCCTCGTAGACGGCGTGTACGACGACGCTCACAACAAGGCTGAACAGCTTAAGGATGAAATGGGCTACACCTTCATTCACCCCTTCGATGATGATGACGTTATCGCAGGTCAGGGAACTATCGCTCTGGAGCTCCTCGACCAGCTGGACAAGATAGACGCAGTTGTCGTTCCTATCGGCGGAGGCGGACTCATTTCGGGAATCGCATTCACCCTTAAGAATCTTAAGCCCGAGATAAAGGTATACGGAGTTCAGGCTGCGGGTGCTCCAAGCATGGTGCAGTCTGTGGAACACGGAAAGATAGAGTGTCTGGAAAACGTGTCCACAATTGCCGACGGCATACAGGTCAAGGAGCCCGGCGTAAACACCTTTACATATGTAAGCAAATACGTGGACGGCATAGTTACCGTCACCGATGATGAGATCTCCTCGGCAATACTGGCTCTTATCGAACAGCAGAAGCTTATCGCTGAGGGAGCAGGCGCTACTCCTGTGGCAGCTGTGATGTTCGACAAGATACCCGACATCAAGGACAAGAACGTTGTCTGCCTGGTTTCGGGAGGAAATATCGACGTTACCATTCTTTCAAGAGTTATCAAGAGAGGTCTGCTCACCTCGGGCAGAACCGCAAATCTCTGCATCGAGCTTATCGACAAGCCGGGTCAGCTCAAAGGCGTTGCGGATATCATCGCAAACTGCGGCGGAAACGTCATCTCTATTCATCATGAACGTGCCAGCGAGGGCAGTGACGTAAACGGCTGCTATCTGCGCATCGTCCTCGAGACCCGCAACTTTGAGCACATCGGACAGATACGCTCCGCTCTTGTCAGCAAGGGCTTCAAGCTTATAGATTAATTTTTACGGAGGAATTTATCATGGAAAAGGTATACACCAAAAACGCACCCGACGCTATCGGACCCTACACTCAGGCGATCAAGACAGGAAATCTGGTTTTCACATCGGGACAGATAGCTATTAATCCCGCAACGGGAAATGTGGAAGCTGAGGGCATCGAGGCTCAGACCACACAGGTATGCGAAAATCTCAAGGCGATCCTTGCTGCTGCGGGAACATCTCTTGACAAAGCAGTAAAGACCGTATGCTTCCTTGACGATATCAACGATTTTGCCGCATTCAACGAGGTGTACGGAAAATACTTCACAGGCAAGCCTGCACGCTCCTGCGTTGAGGTCGCAAAGCTTCCCAAGGGTGTAAAGGTAGAGGTCGAGGTCATTGCTGAATTGTAATGACTGAGGTCCCGTTCAGCATTAATATCGTTTGAACACAAGGCTGTCGGAATAAATTTCCGACAGCTTTTTTATATGTGGAAAATGAGCAAAAACTCATGCTCTTTTTTGTCAGAACACAGCTTATCCTCCAAACGTAACAGGAATATGCTGTAAGCAAAAGAAAGAGTACCGCACAGATACTCTTTCTCTAAGAAATGATGCAATTAAGGAAACGCTGATTAAAGGCGAAGCCATCGTTTCCGACGCTCGAAAATCCTTTGCTGAGAGCGTCGTGAAACGATTTGATCAGCGGTCCCTTAAAGTCTCGGGTCAACAGGCTCGCTCTCGAGAGCAAGCACGCCAAAGGAACATTCGTGTACCCTGTAAAGCGGCTCTCCCTTGACAAAACGTGTCAGCGACTCTAACCCCAGCGAAAACTCCTTCAGAGCCAGTGTGCGTTTGCGGTTCAGTGAACGTACCTTCAGCCTTTTCAGATGTTCGGGGTGAAGATATTCCGCGCCATAGATGATACGCAGATACTCCCGTCCCCTGCACTTGACCGCAGGCTGCAGCAGCCTGATGCCCTGCTTTGCGGTGTAGGTCTCGGGCTTTACGACCATACCCTCGCCGCCCTTTGAGGTCAGCTCTATCCAACGGTCAACACCCTCCTGAACGCTTTTCTCGTCCTCGGTGTCAACACAGAAATAGGGCGTTTCCATGAATACTGGGTCAATGCTTGTCATGTATCTGCGGATATTATCCATGTGCCAGATGTGCTTTTCCTCCGAGAAAACATGTCCCTCAACTGCAAGAATATGGAACGGTGCTATCCGGTAATCGTCAATACTTTTCACCGTCCAGCAATACTCACGGTACGCATTTATGTAGCGTTCAATATCGTCCTGCTTTGTTTTGTAACGTTCCAGAAGCATATTGGGGTCAACATTTTGTCCCGAGGTGAGCTTATCGACTTCATACGCTCTGTTCTGCCGTTCACATGCCTTTTCGAGTGCCTTTACCGCTGCCGATAGACTGCCCGCTCCCGCATTTCCTGTGGGCGCATACTGTGAGCGTATAAGTCCCTGCGCCTTTTCCGACCAGGGCATAAGCTCGGTGTCAAGACATACCCAGTCGGTCCCGAAATCGTTCCAGAAGCCTGTTTTTGTCAGCACAGCGTCAAGCCTGTCAAGCAGTGCGGATTCTGTAGTTTCATCATCGAAGAATCGTCTGCCTGTTCTCGTATAGATGATGCCTCTTGTGCCGTCCGTGACACCAAAGCGCCTCAAAGCCGTTTCGGGAGTCCTGCATATCACAATGACAGCCCGTGAGCCCATGTGCTTTTTCTCGCAGACCACATTTCTGATACCACAGGCGCGGTAATACTCAAAGGCCTGCAGAGGGTGCTCCAGATAGCCGTCCAGCTCGCTTGTCTCACAGGGAGACATGGTGGGCGGAAGATATATCAGCCAGTGGGGGTCTGCTGCAAAACGTGACATTATCTCCAGCGCTGCCGCCGCATTGTTTTCATGAATGTCGATAGAGGGCATAAGCTCTGTTTGGATATGCAGCTTTTTATTGAAATCGCCTACCGTGAGCATATCGCCCATATCGGTATCAACAGCTTCTTCAAGAGGCTTGACAGGCTCATAATACTGCTGCAAAGCGTCTACATCGACTATTTCCTTTTCGGGGTAACGATAAGCCGTCAGCTTGCCGCCGTATACGCAGCCTGTATCAATGCAAAAGGTATTGTTCTGAGCCTTGACCTCCCTGCATGCAGTATGCCCGTAAACGACCGCTGCACGTCCTCTGTAGTCCGCAGCCCAGTCAAGGCGGACGGGAAGTCCGTAGGAATCGGTCTCGCCCGTAGTTTCGCCGTAAAGGCAGAATTCTCTCACTCGTGCCGAACCTCGGCCGATATACTCCTGCTTGATGCCTGCATGAGCGATCACGAGCCTTCCGTCATCGAGGACATAGTGGCTTACGAGACTGTCAATAAAATCAGCCGCATCGGACTTGAACGCTTCACCCTTTTCTTCAAGCTCTGCGATAGTCGTTTCGATGCCGTGTGTAATGGCAATGCTCTTGCCCCTGAGATATTTCAGCAGCTTCACATCATGGTTGCCGGGAACAGCAATTGCATTTCCTGCCTTCACCATATCCATGACCAGCCGCATCACATCGGCACTGCGGTTTCCTCTGTCGCAGAGATCGCCTAAGAAAGCCGCTTTCCTGCCCTCGGGGTGAGCATAAACGCCGTCCGTTCTCACATATCCCAGCTTGCCGAGCAGCAGCTCCAGCTCGTCGCAGCAGCCGTGAATATCGCCGATAATATCGAAGGGTCCGTGTTCGTCCTTTTTATCGTTCCACAGCTTTGTACGAACGATCTCGGTATTTTCAAGCTGCTCGAGAGAATTTATCACATACACGAAGCGGAAGCCCTCATGCTTTAATCCCTTGATACAGCGCTTCACATCACGGCAGTGCTGACTTATCACACGCCCGGGCAAATCTCTCTCGGGACGAGCCTTGTTCCGCTCCTGCATTATCTCCTCGGGGAGGTTCAGCACAATTGCCGCTGTGTGAACATTCTGCTCCTTTGCAAGGGAAAGGATCTGTTTTCTTGCATTCTGCTGAATGTTGGTCGCATCAATAACGGTCAGCTTCATATTGTTCAGCCTTTTATTCGCCGCATAAAACAGCAGATCAAACGCATCTCCCGAAACGCTCTGACTGTTCTCATCATCGCAGACCATTCCTCTGAAAAAGTCGGAGGACAGCACCTCTGTCGGTTTAAAATGCTTCAAAGCAAAGCTTGTCTTTCCCGAAGATGTTGCGCCAATAAGTGCAACAAGGCAGAATTCGGGAATCTCTATCCTGTACTTATCCATTTTTCGTAAACACCCCCATTTGTGTCGGTGTACCTAATTTTTCATCTGTATCGCCGATACCGCTTATCTCACAGGAATATCCGAACTTTTCACAGACATGCTCTGTCCACTCTCTGAACTGGGCTCTTGTCCACTCAAAGCGATGATCCCCGTGGCGGAGCGAATTTTCCTGCAAATGCTCATAATTTTTGTTGTATTCTATGTTTGGCGTTGTGATGATGACCGTCCTCGGAGCGGCAAACTCAAATACTGCACGCTCAAAAGCAGGGATACGCATAGGCTCGATATGCTCGATGACCTCAACCACGCAGGCACAGTCATATCCCTCAAACCGCTTGTCACGGTAGGTAAGAGATGCCTGCATAAGCGTCAGCTTATCTTTCCGATAAGTCTGCATTCTGCCAAGGTGCATTCTCTGAGCTGCTTTTTCAAGCACGCTCACAGACACATCACAGGCTGTGACTTTTTTTATCTGCGGCTCGTTCAGCAAAAGAGAGGTCAGCCTGCATTCACCGCAGCCAAGGTCGATCACGCTTGACGCGCCGCTTGCAAGAACTGCATTTTTTACCGCTTCCATACGCTGTGCATTAAGCGGAGTATGCACTTCCTTTTCTTCCTTGCTTTCCGTATTTTCGGCATTTTCCTCATCTGTGACATCATCGGAAAGCAGGATATCAAGTGCTTTTCGTGCATAGCTTCTCCGTGCGGTAAAATAGCGGCGGGTGATCTTTTCCTTATACGGATGTTCGGCAAGCCAGCCCTCACCGTGGTCGAGCAGCTTTTGTATCTCTTCCTCCGAGATATAATAATGCTTCTGCCTGTCAAAAACAGGTATCAGCACATAGATATGATTGAGCAGCTCAGACAGCTTCACCGTACCGCTGACAGTCAGGTCGATATAGGGCGACATACCCCATTCGGGAAAGCAGTCATCGAGCTTTGTGCGTTCGGTTGTGACGGTATAGCCGAGGGGCTCAAACAGCTCCTTTGCAAGCTCCGTATCTCCGTTATCCTTCAGAGAGGATAGACATGCAGTCAGCTTCAGCGGTGTGTCGGCGAGCTCCTGACGCTTGTCGCATCGGCCGTTCATTGCCGTGCCGAAAATTCGCACGATAGCCGTACTCATAAACGAGGTGGAAGCGTATGGTCTGTCATTGACATAATCGAACAGGCCGCCGTCCCTGCTGCCAGCCTTTCCCCTTGCAAGGTCGAGAGGATCTATATCAAGAAGAAGCGCTGCAGTAGTGCGTTCATCGCTGACCTCGGGATAAAAGACGTATGCTTTGCCGTAGGATAGTTCAAACTGCTGCGCCCGTTCGGGATTTTTATGCAGCAGATAGCCAAGCTCCTGGGTGTTCTGTCCTTCGTATGTAATGGTCAATAACAATCGTTATCTCTCCTTTCGTTTATTTTAACTTTTAATTATATCATATCAGCTACGTGTTGTCAACTGTTTTTTAAAATTTTTTTCTGTTCAACTCACTGACTGCCTAACACGTCGTGCAGCACCTGATTGACGCCATCGTCGAGGAGGACGCAAAAAAATCAGGATAATTGGAGACCCGGAGTGAGATCATCGAAGGTCTGGGCTCTGTTTACAATTCCCTTCTTCCACTGGACCTTAAGGTACCGGCAAAAACCCTCAACAAGTGGCTGCAGTAATTATTAAGTGTACAATCGAGTAGGAGGCTGCCCATTAATTGAGCAGCCGACCTCTCACACCACCGTG
>JBJFHQ010000303.1:0-8681 GCA_051893755.1 Oscillospiraceae bacterium | reverse complement strand
ATTCTTGATGAAAATGAAACTGAGTTTTTGCAGCTTATGCTGTCGGGCGGCGATTTTTCAGCCTTTGCTGCTCAGAAGCAGCTTATGGTGTCCGTGCTCTGCGACAGCATCAACGAAAAGCTGTTCGATATATTCGGTGACACCGTTATTGAGTACATCGGCGACGAGCCGTCTGTTATCGAGGATTA
This sequence comes from Oscillospiraceae bacterium, assembly GCA_051893755.1. GTDB lineage: Bacteria > Bacillota > Clostridia > Oscillospirales > Ruminococcaceae > RGIG4694. Next base: position 8,493 of record JBJFHQ010000303.1, on the reverse strand, counting down.
TGAGGAAGAACTGAAAGGAATTGTAAGCTTATGAAGATACCAAAGAGGATAGCTTCGGCGATCATTAATTCACTTAAGGGCGGCGTTGTTCCAAGAGTGGGTCTGCCGTACATCGCTGTGGGCAGAAAAAATGAGTCTGAAGCACTTATCCACGACGCTGATATCGCTGCCGACGGCGGCGCTTCCTTCAGATTTATTCAGGGAAAGTACGGCAGCGGCAAAAGCTTTATGCTCCAGATAATCCGTAATTATGTCATGGACAAAGGCTTCGTCGTTGCAGACGCCGACCTTTCTCCCGAACGCAGGCTTTATGGTACCAAAAACCAGGGACTTGCTACCTACAAGGAGCTTATCCGCAACATGTCCACAAAGACTCGTCCCGAGGGCGGTGCGCTCACCCTTATCCTCGACAGGTGGATAAGCTCTGTCAAGACCTCCGCCGTGGGGGAGGGCTATTCTCCCGATACTGACGAGTTTGACAGCTTCGTTGAACGGAGGATATTTGAAGTCATTGGCTCAATGAATGAGATGGTCCACGGGTTCGACTTTGCAAAGCTTCTGACCATGTACTACAAGTCCTATCGTGAAGGCGACGAGGAAACTAAGGCTAAGGTCGTAAAATGGTTCCGCGGCGAATATTCCACCAAGACCGAGGCGAAAAATGAACTGGGCGTGAACATTATCATCACAGACGACGACTGGTACGAGTACATCAAGCTGTTCGCGTTCTTCCTGCGGCAGGCTGGGTACAGCGGTCTTTTCGTTATGATAGACGAGCTGGTGAATATCTACAAGATACCAAATTCGCAGGCACGAAACAGCAACTATGAGAAAATCCTCACCATGTACAACGACACCATGCAGGGCAAGGCGAAGTATCTGGGGATAATCATGTGCGGAACTCCTCAGTGCATCGAGGACAAGCGCCGCGGCGTTTACAGCTATGAGGCTCTTCGGTCAAGGCTCGCTGAGGGACGGTTCGGCGGCGGTGAGCTGCGGGATATGCTGGCTCCCGTTATCAGGCTGGCTCCGCTGACAAACGAGGAAATGCTTGTGCTTACCGAAAAGCTGACGGAGATACATGGTGTGCTCTTCGATTACACGCCGAAGCTCACCGACGAGGACAGGATATTCTTTATCAAGGCGGAATACGGACGCATCGGCGCGGAGACAAACATTACGCCACGTGAAGTTATCCGCGACTATATCGAGCTGCTGGACATCTCCTATCAGAATCCCGATGTTTCCGTTTCGGATATCATGCAGTCGGACGGCTTTGAATATGCGAAAAATCAGCTTGAGGAAGCATCTCATACCGAAGAAGAATTTGCGGAATTTGAGATATAACTACTATGAACGTTTTTGACAGGTACGCTCCTTTTATCAAGGATTTTATTTACGAGAACAACTGGGAGTCTCTGCGGGCTATTCAGGCGGCTGCGGGAGACGCAATATTCAATACAGAGGATAATGTGCTGCTCTGCGCTTCCACTGCTTCTGGAAAGACCGAAGCGGCGTTCTTTCCTATACTTACGCTGTTTTCAGAGGATATGCCCCGTTCGGTGGGCGCTATATACATCGGCCCCCTGAAGGCGCTTATCAACGACCAGTTTTCAAGACTGTACGACCTCTGCGCCGAGGCGGATATCCCCGTGTGGCACTGGCACGGGGACGTTTCACAGTCCCACAAGAACAAGCTGCTGAAAAATCCTTCGGGAATATTACAGATAACCCCCGAGTCCCTTGAAGCGCTGCTTATGCACAAGCACTCCGCTATTGCCAGGCTTTTCGGCGATCTGCGGTTCGTGGTCATCGACGAGATACACTCACTTATGCGCGCAGACAGGGGCGGACAGACTATCTGCCTTATCGAAAGACTGTCACGCATGGCAGGGGTGAATCCCCGCAGGATTGGGCTTTCCGCTACTATCGGCGATCTGGAGGCTGCGGGGGAGTTTCTTTCCTCGGGTTCGGGGAGAAATACCTGTATCCCGAAAATTGAAGCTAAGGGCATTAAATGGCGGCTCTCTATGGAGCATTTTTATATATCGGGCGAGCAGGCTGCCGATAATGAGGAAAACCCCGTGGGACTTCCCGTTCAGGACGAGGCGACCGATACCGCTCCCGAAAACTCCGACCCGGGTATGGCTTACGTGTTCGAGCATACTCGCGGGAAAAAATGCCTTGTGTTCGTAAATTCCAGGGAGGAATGCGAGGCGGTCACTACAACTCTCAGGCACTACTGTGAGCTCAACAACGAGCCTGACAGGTTCCTTATCCATCACGGCAACCTGTCTGCCGCTTACCGCGAGACTGCAGAGGCTGTTATGAAGGACGAGGAAGAATATCAGACCACCGTCACGACTGCTACGCTGGAGCTGGGTATCGACATAGGCAGGCTGGAGCGGGCTTTTCAGATTGATGCGCCCTTTACCGTATCGTCGTTTTTGCAGAGAATGGGCAGAACAGGACGGCGGGGCGCTCCTCCCGAAATGTGGTTCGTTATGCGGGAGGAACAGCCCGAGGCACGGGCAATGATCGGCGAGACTGTGCCATGGACGCTGTTACAAGGGATAGCTCTGGTACAGGTATACCTCGAAGAGCGCTGGGTGGAGCCGCCTAAGCTGGACCGTCTGCCTTACAGTCTGCTGTATCATCAGACTATGAGCACCCTCGCTTCCTGCGGGGAGATGACTCCTAAGGCGCTGGCTTCCGCTGTGCTTACGCTCAACTATTTCAAGCGCATTTCTAAGGAAGACTATGTTATGCTGCTGCGGCATCTTCTGGAGATAGGTCACATCGAAAAGAACGAGGACGGCGGGCTTATCGTCGGGCTGAACGGCGAGAGGATAACTAATTCGTTCAAGTTCTATGCCGTTTTTAAGGAAAATGAAGAATATACCGTGCGCTGCAGCTCTCATGAGCTGGGTACTATCGTGAAGCCGCCTCCGCCGGGGGAGAAGATAGCTATTGCAGGTCATGTGTGGGTGGTCGAAGAGGTGGACCACAAGCGGCATCTGGTGTACTGCGAGATGATAAAGGGCAAGGTCCCTGCGTATTTCGGGGACTGCACCGGAGACATCAACACAAAGATACTCGAACGCATGAGGCAGGTGCTCTGCGAGGACACCGTTTATCCTTATCTTATGAAAAACGCCGTATCACGGCTTGATGCGGCACGTCATTCGGCGAGAAATTCGGGTATCACAGATGAGCCGCTTATCAACATCGGCGGCGATATGTGGTGCCTTTTCCCGTGGCTGGGAAGCTATGCCTTTCTGGCGGCGGAGCGGTTCATCAAAATAAAATGTGCGCCGCTGCTTGGACTTAAGGGAATGAATTCTTCAAGACCGTATTTTATCCAGTTTACCATGAAGGCGGACAAAACCGAGTTTTTCCGCGTTGTCACCGAAATGGCAAGGCAGCCTATCGACCCTATGGAGCTTGTCTATCCCAAGGAGATTCCTTATTTTGAAAAGTACGACGAGTTTATCCCCGTGGAGCTTATCAAGAAGGGGTTTGCTTACGGGATACTCGATATTGAGGGCATGAGAAAACGATTCTCTCAGTGGGAGAGATATATTTGACAAATGAACAATTATATGTTATAATTGTAAAAAAATAATGAAATGGGGTATTTGATGAAGAAGATAAGAATAATGGCTGCGGCAGCGTTTGCTGCTCTGTCGCTGATGCTGACCGCCTGCGGCTCCTCCTTTAACGAGGAAGAACTCCCGCTCAGCGCTCAATATATCTACAGCACACTTTCAGGTAAGGAAAAATCGGCTTATTCACGCATGTATAACGGAGTTACCAATTTTAAACACACCGTCCGCGTGAGTGGGCTTACCGACCAGCAGTTCAATGATTTCTATATGAAGTTTTACTGCAGCGAGGCGGATCTGTTCTATCTGAACAGCAGTATCAGATATAAGCTGAACAGCGACGGGTACGTTTCCGAATGCTACATGACCTACGACAATTTTGCGGATTCTACCGAGTCGATGCGTCAGCAGATAGACGCTGCTCTTGATAATATGCTCAGCGGCGTGAACGACTCTATGACCGACGCCGAAAAGCTTAAATATCTTCACGATTACATAATCGACAACACTACATACGACGCTGAGGCTTACGACTGCGACAACGTTTACGGCGCTGTTATCAAGCACAGGACTCATTGTCAGGGATTTTCAAAGACTATGTGCCTGCTCTGCGACAAGCTGGGTATCCCTTCGCTGCTTGTGACCGGAACTGCGGGCGGTCCTCATATGTGGAACATGGTTCAGATAGACGGGGTATGGTACAATCTGGACGTTACATGGGACGACCCCGACTGCGGCAAGCGTAAGTATAATTACTATTTCCTTATCTCCGACAGCACTATCTCCGCAACTCATGTTAAAGATACATACGTGACATACCCTCTCGCTCCCGTGGATTATTGATATGAACACTGTGATCTTCGATAACGACGGTCTGCTTATTGATTCCGAAAGGATCATTCATAAGGCGCTTTTATGGGCGGGGGAAACTATGGGGCTTGCCGACATGAAGAATACCGCTCTTGCAATGGTGGGACGCACTCAGGCAAGCGCACGGGCACTCTGCGCCGAAAAATACGGCAGCGATTTTGATTATGACCGTCTCTGCGACCTGAAGCACGAATACATCGACAGGGTGCTCCCCGATGGGTGTTTTCCCGCGAAATACGGTGCTTTGGGAATCACGCGCCGCCTGAAGGAAAACGGCTTTCACATTGCTGTGGCTTCCTCTTCAAGAAGAGGATATGTTGAAGAGGAGCTTAAGTTTACGGGACTTTATGATATGTTTGAGGTCATTCTCTGCGGCGATAATGTTACGAAAAGCAAGCCTGACCCGCAGATATTTCTCACCGCTGCTCAAAGGCTGAACGTTTCTCCCGAGGAATGCTATGTTCTCGAGGACAGCTACAACGGCATAAGAGCTGCTCATGCTGCGGGAATGAAGCCGATAATGGTCCCTGATCTGCTTCCTCCCGACGACGAAATGAAACGCTTAGCCGTTTACATTGCACGCGATCTTACTGCGGCGGGGGAGTATATTCTCGGACAAAATCCATGAAATATCTCGCAGAGCGGGAAAGCTCTCCCTTCGACGGTACCGCAAAGCCTATCTCACGGCTGTCCGGAGTGTTTTTCAGATGTATCTCCGTCAGTCTGCCGCTGCTTATGTCCTCGTTTACAAAGCTGCCGATTACGCAGGCTATCCCAAGTCCTGTGAGGGCAAACTCTATAAGCATATCCATGCCGCTGACTTCGATTATCCCCGAACGTTCGGCGGCTATTTTATTTTCTTTGAAAAATCTGTCGATATGTCGGCGGGTGCCGTTTGTCTTGTCAAGGAGCATTATTCCTCCCGCTCGTTCGATAAGTGTTCCGAATTCTTCCGCAGACAGCTTTTTTTCGCTGTCATAGCCTATTCCGCTTAAAAAGGACGGTGCGGCTACAAATGTATCGTGTATCTCTCCAAGTGAATAAAAATCAAGGCTTGACCTGTCGAACGGTCTGACCATAAGCGCTGCGTCAATTGCTCCGCTTTCAAGCATTTCTCCTGTGAGCCGTGATGAACGGCATTCTATGGTTATCCTGATTTTCGGGTGCTCTGCCGCAAAGCCTTTCAGATAGGGCAGCAGCATATTCTTGCACAGCACAGCGCTGGTGCCTATCCGCAGATGTCCCGAATCGCTTTCGGTCAGCTCTCTTATCCGCTCCTCGGCGGTGCTTATTTCCGCGAAGGCGTTCTTTAAGTGACCGTACAGCAGCTCGCCCTCTTCGGTGAGCGTCACTCCGCGGTGCTCTCTGCGGAACAGCTTCGTTCCCAGACTTTCCTCCAGCGAATGAACGGCTCGGCTTATGGCAGGCTGGCTTATATACAGCTTTTCCGCTGCCTTTGATATGCTCCCGCACTCGGCGGCGGCGTAAAATATACGGTATTGATTCAGTGAGACCTCCGTTAACATCTTTACACTTCCTTTCGGTTTGGTCCATACACTATTATACCAATTTTGCATTGATAAGTCAACAGATATATAACTTTTTGTTATATTAAATATCAGATATATGTATTTGCATTATGTCAGATACTGTGATATAATGTAATTATTCCAATAAAACGAAAGGGAGTATTAAAATGGGTATGACCATGACTCAGAAAATTCTTGCGGCTCATGCAGGGCTCGAATCAGTGACCGCAGGACAGCTTATCAAGTGCAAGCTGGATATGGTTCTCGGAAACGACGTTACTACGCCTGTTGCTGTGAACGAATTTAACAAGTACGGCTTCTCGGAGGTCTTTGACAAGGACAAGATATCTCTTGTAATGGACCACTTCACCCCTAACAAGGACATCAAGTCCGCCGAGCACACAAAGCAGTGCCGCATGTTCGCCGACAAGTATGATATTACTCACTACTACGATGTCGGAGATATGGGCATCGAGCATGCGCTGCTCCCCGAAAAAGGCATCGTTGCTTCCGGCGACTGCATCATCGGTGCGGACAGCCACACCTGCACCTACGGCGCTCTCGGCGCTTTCTCAACAGGCGTGGGCTCTACCGATATGGCTGCAGGAATGGCTACCGGCGAGGCTTGGTTCAAGGTGCCTTCCGCTATCAAGTTCAATCTCACAGGCAAGCTCAACAAGTATGTTATGGGCAAGGACGTTATCCTCCACATTATCGGAATGATAGGCGTTGACGGCGCGCTTTACAAGTCTATGGAGTTCTCCGGCGAGGGTCTCGCAAGCCTTTCTATGGACGCAAGACTTTCTATGGCTAATATGGCTATCGAGGCAGGCGCTAAGAACGGTATATTCGCTGTGGACGACATTACCCGCGAATATCAGAAGGGCAGAGTCAACAGAGAATACAAGGTTTACGAGGCAGACCCCGATGCAGAATATGAGGCTGTTTACGACATCGACCTGTCACAGATAAAGCCTACCGTTGCATTCCCTCATCTTCCCGAAAACACTAAGACTACCGACGAGTGCGGCGATGTTAAGATAGATCAGGTCGTTATCGGCTCCTGCACCAATGGCAGAATTGAGGACATCAAAACTGCTGCAGAGATAATCAAGGGCAAGCACATCGCTAAGGGCGTTCGCTGCATCGTTATCCCCGCAACTCAGGCTGTTTATCTTGAAGCTATGAAGCAGGGCTGGCTGGCTGACTTTATCGAGGCAGGCTGCGCAGTATCTACTCCCACATGCGGTCCCTGTCTGGGCGGTCACATGGGTATCCTTGCCAAGGGCGAGAGGGCTGTGGCTACCACTAACAGAAACTTTGTCGGAAGAATGGGTCACCCCGAATCCGAGGTTTATCTGGCTTCTCCCGCAGTTGCTGCCGCTTCTGCGATCACAGGCAAGATCTCCGACCCCTCCGAGGTCATGTAAGAAAGTGAGGATATAACAATGAAAGTATGCGGAAAAGTACATAAATACGGGGATAACGTTGATACCGACGTTATCATTCCCGCAAGATATTTGAACAGCGCCGACCCCAGGGAGCTCGCTTCTCACTGCATGGAGGATATCGACGTGGATTTCGTCAAAAATGTCGTTCAGGGCGATATCATGGTCGCTGAGCAGAATTTCGGCTGCGGCTCCTCCCGTGAGCACGCGCCCATTGCTATCAAGGCAAGCGGCATCTCCTGCGTTATCGCTTCTACCTTTGCGAGAATTTTTTACAGAAATGCTATCAACATTGGCCTGCCTATCCTTGAATGCGATGAGGCTGCCCATGCTATCGAGGCAGGGGACGAGGTCGAGATAGACTTCGATACGGGACTTATCACCGATAAGACCAAAAATCTTTCCTTCCAGGCTCAGCCTTTCCCCGATTTTATCAAGGAGATAATTAACGAGGGCGGTCTGCTTAATTCCATTAAGAATAAATGAGGTGCTGAAAATGAACAAGAATATTGCCGTTATCAAGGGCGACGGCATCGGTCCCGAAATAGTCACCGAGGCTATGAAGGTACTTGACAAGGTCGCTGAGAAATTCGGTCACAAGTTTACATACGATCAGCTGCTTATGGGCGGCTGCTCAATTGACGAGTACGGCGTTCCTCTCACCGATGAGACCATCGAACGCTGCAAGGCTGCTGATGCTGTGCTTATGGGCTCTATCGGCGGTAATACCACAACTTCGCCCTGGTACAAGCTTCCTCCGAACCTTCGTCCCGAGGCAGGTCTGCTGAAAATACGCAAGGAGTTGGGACTGTTTGCAAATCTTCGTCCTGCTGTGTTATATCCGCAGCTTTCGGGGGCGTGTCCCTTGAAGGAAGAGATAAGCGCTAAGGGCTTTGACATGCTTATCATGCGCGAGCTTACGGGCGGTCTCTATTTCGGCGAGAGAAAGACCGAGGAAGTTGACGGCGTTATGACCGCTGTGGATACTCTTTCCTACAATGAAAACGACCGGAGTCAGCACGATCATCAGAAAATAAATAA
>JBJFHQ010000302.1:0-8710 GCA_051893755.1 Oscillospiraceae bacterium | reverse complement strand
TGCTCGCCGATGTTGAGTATCTGCTCGAACATTTCGCTTGTACTGGTGGTGTGGATTATCTTTACGTTCTCAAACATAACGTTGAAATAGAACACGATAAATCTCGCCAGAACAGATGCCGACCTTGCGCCGATGACATAGATGCTCTTTGCCTCGCAGAGGGCGTCGATAGTCCGATAAAATTCCTCCTTGTCAAGGCCGTCAAGGGTGTGGCGTATCTGGTCGATATCAAAATTCATGACCTTGGACAGCACATCCTCGCCCGCAAGCTGATCGGTCATAACGTCCATTCTCTGAACAGTGGTAAGCTTGTTGCTGGTGAACTCCTTAAGAGCCTTCTGCAGCTCGGGATAGCCCTCATAGCCAAGCTCTGTGGCAAAGCGCACCACTGTGGATTCGCTTACCCCAACGATAGCACCAAGCTTTGAAGCGGTCATAAAAGCCGCCTTGTCGTAGTGTCCGATAATATACTCCGCGATTTTTTTGTGTCCCTTTGACAGGGTAGGTATAAGCTCGTTTAATCTTCCGATGATCTCATTAGGCATTTTTTATTCCCACTTTCTATTTATTAGTGAGTCAGCTGTCAGCTGATCTCACTCCCAAAGGCTGTTCTGTTTTCGGATAATTTCCCTTTTCCGATTTTCGGCGGCTTCCTTGTCGATACTGTACCTGCCGCCGCTTTTTACAAGGATATCTCCCTCGCGTACGGTCCCCATGATATCCGACAAAGGAATGTCCGTCTTTATCCTGTCCTCATAGCAGACCGCATATCCGCCCTCTATCCTGTCAACGCAGAGCATTATATCACCTTGCTTTCATCAATTATCTGTTTTTATATAAAGCTTTTCGCCCTCTGTAAATATGGCGATATTACCGTTAAGGTCTGTACGATAGATGTTCTCGGTATGCTTTTCCAGCCGTGACAGCGCAGCCTGCGCAGGGTGACCATAGTCGTTGTCCTTTCCGCAGGATATCACGCATACCGACGGCGTGACCTCTTCAAGAAATGCATTTGTGGACGCTGTCTTGCTGCCGTGATGTCCCACCTTAAGAACGTCGGCATAAAGCTCCTCTCCGCTTGCGGTCATATCGGCTTCGGACGCCTTTGAAGCGTCTCCCGTGAACAAAAAGGAAATATCTCCCTTTGTGACCCTGCATACCACCGAAAAATCGTTCAGGTCGTCATAATCGTCCGACAGCGGAGCCAATATCTCAAGCTCTGCCCCGTCAAGGGAGTATGTATTCCCCGCTTTTGCGGCGGTAAGCTTCATGCCCTTTGCTCTGACAGTGTCAAGGAAGCTCTCATACACCGCTGTTGTGGGAGTAAGCTCATCAGACACCCTCGGTGCGATTATCTTCCCTACCTCAAAGCCTTCGATGACCTCTGCAAGTCCGCCGATATGGTCCGCATGAGGGTGCGTCGCTATGATATAATCCAGCTTTTCAATGCCCAGCGCCTTGATGTTCTTGACCACAGTCTTTCCGTATTCGGCTTCACCCGCGTCGATAAGCACTGCAGTGCTGCCCGAAACGATAAGCTCGCTGTCGCCCTGTCCCACGTCGAAAAAGTACACGCCAAAATCAAAGTTATCGTCGGGCTCCACCTTTGAGGGCGTAAGGTCGGGAAGCTCTATCTTCTTTTGAAAAAGCTCATCGCTGAACACGCCCTTCTCAATGCAGACGCCCACAAGACAGAGAACGCATACTGCAAACACTGCAGCCGCTGCGATAACGCTCTTTATCAGCTTTTTGCCCGACTTCGCGGATTTTTTCTTTGCCATTGCATAACCTCATTTATTCATCCGAGGACTGCGAGGGGGTGTTGTCGTAATAGGTCACCGCCTCGTTTGTACCCATTTTGCGCTGTAAATATGACTCTCTCGTCATAAGGACCTGTCTGGGCTTTGCACCTTCCTGAGGACCCACAACTCCCATTTCTTCAAGCTCGTCCACGATACGTGCAGCGCGGGCATAGCCCAGCTTCAGCTTTCGCTGCAGATAGGACGTGGAGCACTGACCATTGTCAACCACGCACTCGATAGCTCTTTCAATAAGGTCCTCGTCGCCGCCCTCGTAGCTCTTGCCGTTGTCTGCGGGCTTTTCACCCTTGACGGCAGGAATGTTGCTTTCTATTTCATTCATGATGCTTTCGTCGTACTCGACGTTGCCTGCGCCGTTCTTGATGTAATCGACCACCGCGCTTACCTCCTTGTCCGAAGTAAAGCAGTTCTGCACTCTCACAGGCTTTGCAAAGCTTGTGGGGAAGTAGAGCATATCGCCCTGACCCAGCAGCTTTTCCGCGCCCACCTCATTGATGATAGAGCGTGAGTCTATGCCCGAAGCCACCTTAAGAGCAATTCTCGACGGGATATTCGCCTTGATAAGTCCCGTGATAACGTCAACGGTAGGTCTCTGTGTGGCGATGATAAGGTGCATGCCCGCAGCTCGTGCCATCTGCGCCAGCCGGCAGATAGAATCCTCGACCTCGCCCGCAGCCGCCATCATCAGGTCGGCAAGCTCGTCTATGATGATTACTATTCTCGGCAGCGGCTCCATATCGTCGGCGGTCAGCGCCTTTTCGTTGTAGCCGTTGATATCACGTACATTGCGGTCTGCGAAGAGCTTGTACCGCTTGAGCATCTCCTGCACAGCCCATGCCAGCGCACCTGCCGCCTTTCTGGGGTCGGTAACTACGGGGATAAGCAGATGAGGTATTCCGTCATATATCTTGAACTCGACCACCTTTGGGTCGATAAGCACCATGCGCACCTCGTCGGGGGTGGCATTGTAGAGGATACTCATGATAATGCCGTTTGTGCAGACCGACTTACCAGAACCGGTAGTACCCGCAATGATAACATGAGGCAGCTTTGAGATATCGCCGAGGACAATTTCTCCGTCGATATTCTTTCCCACTGCGAAGGTAAGCTTGCTCTTGGCGTTCTTGAACTCCTCCGAGCCAATGATGTCACGCATCGTCACAGTGTCCTTGACGCGGTTGGGGACTTCGATGCCAACAGCCGCCTTTCCGGGAATGGGAGCTTCTATGCGGACACCCTCCGCCGCCAGATTAAGTGCGATATCGTCCGCAAGGTTTGTTATCTTTGAGATCTTCACGCCTGCGCTGGGCTGAAGCTCGTATCTTGTAACGGTAGGACCGCGGTGGATATCCACTATCCTCGTCATTACGCCGAAGCTTTTCAGCGTGTTCACAAGGATATCCGCATTGGATTTCATTTCCGCCTCGGCATTCTCCGCATTGATGTCGTTGTGGCTTTCACGCAGCAGCTCGATAGGCGGGAAATGGTACTCGATGACCTTTTTTTCCTCTTCGTTTATTTCCTTCTGGATATCCTTTGCAGTCATTGCCTCGGGCATGTCCAGATCCTCTTCGTCGGTGATCTTGTTTGAAGCCAGCGTTGAGGATTTTCCGCCGAATATCCCTTTCCGCTGCTTGTCGCTCACGGGCTCGCTCACTCTTGCGGGAGCGGGAGCAGGTGCAGCAGGAGCTTCACGGCGTGCTTCATAAACAGGTGTGCTCGCTGCGGGAACAGCCTTGCTCTCAGCCGCCGCAGCTGCCGTTTTCTCCGATATATCGGCTCTGACCGCATTTTCCGCAGCAGGAGCAGCCGCTGCTCTTGTACCCGAGACCGCAGCGCTTTCCGCAGACTGCTTCGCGCTTCTTCCCGAAAGTGCAGCCTTTCTGATGATATCGTCCAGCTCGCCCGAGGCGCTGTTCATGTCCTGCTTTGCGGCAGCAGCATTCTGCTTCTGCTCGGCAAGGGCAGCCTTTGCCTTGTTCTTGACGTTTTCGTTGGCGGCTATGGTCCGTGCGATGATATCTGCTTCCTCGTCAACGTCCGCCTTTTTCTTGTCCTTTTTGGTCTGCTTTGATGGGATAGCTATGTCGATATCGAAATCCTCCCGAGGAACGTCCTCCTCAGCAGGTCTTGTGTCACGCGATTTCCTGCCCTTGGCAGCTCCGGGCGGCTCCCTGAACACTTCCGCTTCGGGACGCTTTTTCCTTACAGGCACGGGAATTTCCTCATACTCATCCCTTGCGTCCACAGCGGTGACAAACCAGCCCTTGATGACCCGAAGGATATCGAACACAGTCTTGTTGAACAGCAGCAGCACCCACACAAATGCAAGGAGGCTTATAATAATGCCCGCTCCCGTTTTGCCGAATATGGCAAACAGTGTCTCGCCGAGGAACAGGCTCATAAGACCGCCGCCCATAAGCTCCTTGCCGCTCTCGTACAGCTCGGTGAGCCTGTTCATAAAGCTGATGCCGTCAGGGATCGTCATTGTCGAGAATATCCTCAGCATGCCGCAGAGAATTATTATCAGGATAATGCTCTGGATAATCTTGCCCTTGATGTGTTCTCCCGACTTGTCCCTTGCTATCATAAGCGAGGTGTACAGCAGCACGGGCGGCACGAGAAATACTGCCGCTCCGAACATGCCGAGGAAAAAGTTATGTATGGAAAGCCACGCAGATTCGCCCTTTACCACAGCAAATGCCAGCACAAGCACTCCTGCGGCAAACATCACGGCAGACCACAGCACCCTGTCATTCTGATTCTTTTCGGCAGCCTTTCCCCTTGAGCTGCCCGAGGTGCTTTTCCCCTTTGCCGAGGACGAAGTCTTTCCCTTTGTCGATCTTGTATTTTTGCCTGCAGCCAATCAAAAAACCTCCCGAAGCGTGTCGCAGTACAGGGACATCTCACAGAAAGAAGTCCCTGAACAGCTCTTATATTATACCGATCTTTTCCAGTATTCCTGCGCCGATAACGACTATGCCGAGAATAAACGTGTATATGGAAAAGATGCTGAATTTGTCTGATTTAATAAGCCATTTCAGCAGCCTTATGGCAAAATAGCCTGTAACTGCCGAGGCGGCAAAGCCCACCAGCAGCGGCAGTATCTCGATGGTCTCCGAGGAAGCTCCCGCGTCCATGAGCTCCGACAATGAGCCTGCCAGTATGACGGGTATGCCCAGTATGAAGCTGTACTCAACAGCGTCCTCCCGCTTCATGCCCGTGAGCAGAGCCGCCGAGATAGTGGAGCCCGAGCGGGACACTCCCGGAACAAGAGCTATCCCCTGAAATACTCCGACAGTAAGTGCTCCGCCGACGGTGGTCTCCCCTGCGGTCTTGGTGCCCTTTGAATATCTGTCCGCAATAAAAAGCAGAGCGGAGGTGTACAGGAATGCGCAGCCCTCCACGATGATATCGCTGTCCGAGCTTAGCCCCGTGAAGAAATCCCTGAATATGTAAAATCCGAACAACGGCAGTATCGACACGATTATCATAACGATCATTCTGCGGTTGCCGTTCATCTCGGAGAATTTAAATTTCCCCGTGAAGATGTCCTTTATCATTTGGAAAAATTCAAGTATCAGTGCCTTTATCTTCGCCCGGAAGGCGATGAATACAGCGACCAGCGTTCCCACGTGCATGACCATCGTGGAAATGACAGCCTCCTCGCCCTCGATGCCCATAAAATGCTGGAACACCGAAAGATGTCCCGAACTTGACACAGGGAGAAACTCCGTTGCTCCCTGGATTATTCCCTGAAATATTGCTTCAATAATGCCCATAAAATCTCCTGTCCGCCGCATCTATGCGCAGCTGTTTGTATAGCCATTAGCAATTAGCCGTTAGTCCGAAACTCATTCTATTTCTAATACTATTCACTAATTGCTAATCACTATTCACTATTCACTCTTCACTATTCACTAAGATCAAGAGTACCTCGGCTCGCCCTCTTCGATAAGCTTATAGAGGCAGTCGATAGCGTCGGAAAGTCCGCCGAGGCTGTCGATAAGTCCCTCTCTGACCGCCGCTTCGCCGTTTAAGACCGTTCCCATATCCATGGTAAGCTCGCCCGTGTTCAGCATCAGCTCGGTGTAGCGTTCGGCGGATATCCTGCTGTTGCGGCAGACAAAGCCGGTTATCCTGTCCTGCATGGCTTCAAAGCAGCGCATTGTCTGGGGAACTCCAAGCACAAGCCCGTTGGTCCTGACAGGGTGGATAGTCATAGTCGCCGACGGCACTATAAAGGACTTCTTCGCCGATACAGCCAGCGGAACGCCGATAGAATGACCTCCCCCGAGGACCACCGAAACTGTAGGAGTTTTCATTCCCGCGATAAGCTCGGATATGGCAAGCCCCGCCTCCACATCTCCGCCCACAGTGTTCAGAATGATGACCAGCCCCTCAATGGAGCGGTCCTGTTCAATGGCAACAAGGGCGGGCATGATATGCTCGTATTTGGTGGTCTTGTCGGTAGGCGGCAGGATATAGTGTCCCTCCACCTGACCGATTATCGTAAGGCAGTGAATAAGGTGCTTTGAATTCTGAGACGATATCTCCCCCATTTTTTCGATAAGCTCTGCCTGCTTGAGTCGGTCGCTCACATCGGAGGATACGTCACTGTTTTCCTTGTCATTTTCTTCCATTGCAATACTCCTCGCAAAAAATAAATTCTATACTATTATATCTTGCATGGAGGAAAATATACATACCACTTTATTATAGCATTTTCCGCAGATGTTGTCAAGTTTACAATTTGTTTACATTTCGACATCATTCGTAATATATCGCAGGTGATATTTTTTTCAAAACTATTGCATTTTTGAGAAAAATGCTGTATAATAATAATGTATGAAAAAAAGCAGATCCGTATCTGCGGATAACACTATGAAAGGATAATCAAAATGATCGAAGAAATTTTATCTGCCGTAAACAAGACATCACGGGAAGAAATGAAGGTAACTAAGGGTCTGGCGCTCATTATCGTTGTCGGCTCGTTTCTGATAGGACTTATCATCGGAAACGCCTGCGGCTGCGGTCACACCAAAAAGGCAATGAAGAAAAAAGCAGCTCCGCAGGAGGATTTCGATGCCGATGAATATATCAAAAGCCTGAACTTCGACGAGGACTTCTGATATCCCGACAAACACTATATGATCATAAACTGAAAAGGAACTTAAAAAAATGAAATTAGGTATGGTAGGACTCCCCAACGTGGGAAAAAGTACACTGTTCAATGCTCTTACAAACGCAGGCGCCGAATCCGCCAACTATCCGTTCTGCACTATCGAGCCGAACGTAGGCATAGTTTCCGTTCCCGATTCGCGCCTTGACAAGCTTCGGGAAATGTACAACCCCGAAAAATTCACCCCCGCTACCCTTGAATTTGTCGATATCGCAGGACTGGTAAAGGGCGCTTCAAAGGGCGAGGGTCTGGGAAACAAATTCCTGTCCAATATCCGCGAGGTGGACGCTATCGTTCACGTTGTCCGCTGCTTTGAGGACGACAATATCATTCACGTGGACGGAAACATCAACCCCCGCAGAGATATCGAGACCATCGACTTGGAGCTTATCTTCTCCGATATCGAGCTTATCGACCGCAGGATAGACCGTGCAAAGAAAATGGTCAAGGGCGATAAGAAATATCAGACGGAGATAGATTTCCTCGAAAGACTGAAAAAGCATCTGGAGGAGGGCCACTCCGCACGCTCCTTCGATTATACCGAGGAAGAGGCGGAGCTTATCAAGTCCACTCCCCTGCTTTCTGCGAAGCCTGTCATCTACGCAGCAAACTTAAGCGAGGAGGACTTCAAGAACAATATCGAATCCTCCGAGCACTACAAGACCGTCTGCGAGATAGCTAAGGAGGAAAACGCTGCGGTGCTCCCAATATGCGCACAGCTTGAAGCGGAGATATCCGATATGGGCGACGAGGACAAGCAGATGTTCCTGTCCGAGCTTGGACTGGAGGTATCAGGTCTTGACAGGATAATCAAGGAGGGCTACTCCCTTCTGGGACTCATCTCCTATCTTACAGCGGGACAGCCCGAGGTCAGAGCATGGACTATCAAGAAGGGCACAAAGGCTCCGCAGGCTGCGGGAAAGATACACACCGACTTCGAGAAGGGCTTTATCCGTGCCGAGGTGGTATCCTTTGACGATCTCGTTGCATGCGGCTCCATGAACGCCGCCAAGGAAAAGGGACTTGTCCGCTCCGAGGGCAAGGAGTACGTAATGCAGGACGGAGATATCGTTCTGTTCCGATTCAACGTCTGATAAACACAAACATTTTTCATTAACGAATCGAGGTATTGACATGAAAAGACACGAAAACTTATATTCTGCTATCTTATCCTTTGTAGGTGCGGCGCTGTTTCTGGCAGCAGCTCTGATAGTACATTTCGTTGTGGTAAATCCGCTCATTTCCGATGACAACACAGCTATTGAAACGCTTATACTGTCACTGGCACCGTCTATCCTGTACATATTCGCTGCGCTGTTCCTGATATGGGGCATATATGCGCTGGTGAATGATATAATGATCGAAAAGGGCGAAAATGTCATCGCAAAGGTCACAGGCGTAAAGGAATATTTTATCGGCTCCGGGACAAAGGATGTACACTACAACCTGTTCTGCGAGTGGAAGGATCCGAAAAACGGAAGGGTGTACAAGTACAAAAAGACAAATCTTCCCGAGAATCCATCGGAAAAGGTCTCTGACGGAAAGGTCGTTGTAAGGATCAATAAAAAGGATCCCCGTCAATATTTTGTGGATCTGTGATCTATTCAATACATAAATTTTTCGGAGTATATGAAATTTTTATACTAATCCCCGATTAAAAAGTGTACAAAAAATCAAGCAAAATCTTAGATTTATGGATTTTGCGCAG
>JBJFHQ010000301.1:0-1863 GCA_051893755.1 Oscillospiraceae bacterium | reverse complement strand
AATTTTATTTATTATCGGTCCTGATAATTCTTCCGAACTGCTCTGCGAGCTCCTTTGCAAGCTGTTCGGTGCGCATAAGTACGAAAATGGTATCGTCACCTGCGATAGTCCCCACCGCATTGCAGCAGTTTTCCCTGTCCATAGCAGCGCAAACCGCCTGAGCAGTGCCCGTCTCACAGCGGAAAACAACGATATTTCCCGCATGGTCTGCCGAGATGAGCGAATCGTACACGATAGGCGGTATCTCCGACGTCTGTCTTTTGTCCGCGGAGTATTTCTGCCCGCCGTTTTCCAAGGAGACCTTTCTTATGCCAAGCTCCTTCATATCACGTGACAGCGTCGCCTGCGTGACCGAGATACCCTCCGCCGCAAGCCTCTCCCGAAGAGTTTCCTGTCTGTCGATATCGCTGCTCTCGATTATCTGCAGCAGCTTTTCCTGTCTTTCGGATTTCAAAAAGAACACTCCCTATCACTTTATCGGCTTCATAAGCTTGTTATTTACCGCGTCATAAAATGAAAATCCGTTGATATCAATAAGACGTAAGGTTTTTTCCGATTTGGAAATAATGACCTTGTCCGATTTAAAAACGTTTTTTCCGAGCCGTCCGTCAACTGTAAGAAAAACGCTGTCGTCCTCGGCGGCATGAGTCACCACAAGGCTGTGAGAGGGCGAAAACAGGATAGGTCTCGAGGACAGCGACTGAGGACAAACGGGCGTCATCTGGATACATTCGAGGCAAGGCTCCACGATAGGACCTCCCGCCGAAAGAGAATACGCCGTAGAACCTGTGGGCGTGGAAAAGATAAGTCCGTCTGCCCTTATGGAACTCACCGTTCTGTCCCTGATAGAGATGTCAAAATCTGTAAGCCGCGAGTACGGTCTGGAAACGCAGATATCGTTGAGAGCGGAATATTTTTCCTCGGTGCCGTCTGCGCGGATTATCCTTCCGTCCAGCATCATGCGGTTTTCCACCACATAATCTCCGCTTACGAGCCTTGAAAGCTTGTAAAGCTCGTCGGTCTCGAGAGAAGCCATAAAGCCCAGCCGTCCCACGTTTATCCCGAGAAGAGGCTTTTCATACTCGGCAGCGCAGGCGGAATATTCGAGGATAGTCCCGTCTCCGCCCACTGCGATGACCACGTCGCAGCGGCTTATTGCAATATCCGCAGCCTCAAAGGAGATATAACCGTCATCGCGGTAATAAGGGCGATATTTTTCGTCCGCCAGTATCTCTATCCGCATGTTATGGAGGATATCGCAGATCTTGTCCGCCGCCTCCACAGCCTTTTCCTTTTTAAAATTCAGAAAAACAGCTGCTGTCATTTCCAGTCAATCCTTTCGGTTTCCGAGCTTATCGAAGGCGTTATCGACAAGCTCCGTAAAATTGCAGCATACATCGGGATATGCCACGCCGCCGTGTATCACATGAGCGATATATTCAATATTCCCGTCGCCGCCGCATATGGGAGAATAGTCAAATCTGTCGGCATAAAGTCCGTGGTCCGCAAAGGCTGAGAATATTTCGTTCAGCACCCGCACATGGACCTTTTTCGAGCGAACGATACCGTTCTTGCCCACGTCCTGCCTGCCGCATTCAAACTGGGGCTTGATAAGCACAGCCGCCTCGCCGCTGTCCGTAAGCACGTCTGCCATGCCATCCATGAGCAGCTTCAATGAAATAAATGAAACGTCGCAGACAAGGATATCCGCCTTTCCGTCAATATCGTCCGCCGTGATGCTTCTGAGATTGAAGCCCTCCATGTTGATGACTCTGCTGTCTGCCAGAAGCTTTCTGTCCAGCTGACCATGACCCACGTCCACAGCATAGACAACTGCCGCTCCACCCTGGAGCATGCAGTCGG
>JBJFHQ010000300.1:0-1864 GCA_051893755.1 Oscillospiraceae bacterium | reverse complement strand
GTATCAGCAGCATGCCCGTTTTCGGACGGGACACAAAGCTTACCCATGGGTCCTCGTGAAATTCCAGTCCGATGCCGTGGCCGCCTATCTGCCGCACCACCGAGTAGCCGTTTTTCATGGCATGCTCTTCCACAGCCGCTCCCACGTCACCCAGATAGCCCAGTGGCTTTACCTTTTCAAGTCCGCGATAAACGCACTCCTTGGTGACCTCCACAAGCCTTTTGTTTTCGGGGGAGACGTTTCCTATGCAGTACATTCTCGAGGAATCGGAGTAAAAACCGTCCAGTATGGTGGAGGCATCCACGTTGACGATATCTCCGTCCTTGAGCACTCGTTTCGGAGAGGGTATGCCATGGCAGACCTCACTGTTTACCGAAACGCACACGCTTTTCGGGAAGCCCTCGTAATTCAGCGGAGCGGGTATCCCGCCCATTTCCTTGGTTTTTTCGTAGACAAGGCGGTCGATATCCTCGGTGGTCATGCCCGCGCATATTTTCTCACCCACCAGATCAAGCACAGCAATATTTATCTTTGCGCTGTCCTTCATAGCTTCAAGCTGCGCCCTTGTCTTGATGAGCGAGCGTTTGGGGACCTGCCGTCCTGTTTTAACGGCAGCCTTCATAGCCTCGTCGTATTTTCCGTGGCATTCGGAGTAGGGAAGTCCGCTTCCGCAGAAGCATTTGTTTTTCAGAGTTATTTTTTTCAGCATTATGTGATCTCCTTGCAGCAGCGGTCAGACAATAACAAAATCACGGATATTCCGAAGAATATCCGCAATTTGTTACTTAAGTTTAACTATATTACTTGTTAGCAATAACTGCAACGCCGGGAAGCTCCTTGCCCTCGAGGTACTCGAGAGAAGCGCCGCCGCCTGTGGAGATGTGGGACATCTTATCGGAGAAGCCAAGCTGGATAACAGCAGCTGCGGAGTCACCGCCGCCGATGATAGTTGTAGCGTCTGTATCAGCCAGAGCCTGTGCTACAGCAATTGTACCTGCTGCCAGAGTGGGGTTCTCAAATACGCCCATAGGTCCGTTCCATACAACAGTCTTTGCAGACTTTGCTGCGTCTGCGAAGAGAGCGCGTGTCTTTTCGCCGATATCGAGGCCTTCCATATCTGCGGGGATCTTGTCGGAGTCAACAGTCTTGACGTCGATAGGTCCGTCGATAGGATCGGGGAAGCCTGCTGCAACAACTGTATCAATGGGGAGAAGAAGCTTCTTGCCGTTCTTCTCAGCCTTTTCCATCATTTCCTTGCAGTAGTCAAGCTTGGTATCGTCTACCAGAGAAAGACCTACCTCGTAGCCCTTTGCCTTGAGGAATGTATAAGCCATACCGCCGCCGATGATGAGGGTATCGCACTTTTCAAGGAGATTGGAGATAACGTTGAGCTTGTCAGCGACCTTTGCGCCGCCGAGGATAGCAACGAAGGGACGAACGGGATCCTCAACAGCATTGCCGAGGAACTTGATCTCCTTCTGCATGAGGTAGCCTACTGCAGTCTCCTTAACGAACTTTGTAACGCCTGCTGTGGAAGCGTGTGCACGGTGAGCGGAGCCGAAAGCGTCCATAACGAATACCTGACCGTCAACGAGGTCTGCCAGTTCCTTGGAGAGGTTCTCGCCGTTCTTGGTCTCGTCTGCGCCTCTGAAGCGAGTGTTCTGGAGAACAACGATCTCGCCGTCCTTCATTTCAGCAACTGCCTTCTTAGCGTTGTCGCCGACAACTGTATCATCAGCTGCAAATGTTACCTTAACGCCGGGGAGCAGCTCAGCAAGTCTGTCAGCCGCGGGCTTTAAGGAGAACTTATCCTCGGGGCCGTTCTTGGGCTTGCCGAGATGTGAACAGAGAACGACCTTTCCGC
>JBJFHQ010000299.1:0-8767 GCA_051893755.1 Oscillospiraceae bacterium | reverse complement strand
CTGCGTATATTTCCGAGGCAGCTCTTTAGTGCGGAGCATTATAAGTCGAAAAATGTTGACAAATGAGGAATTATAGGGTATAATAGGCATCGTAAAGAGCGTCCCTGCCTGCGGCAGACCCCGGGCGGAGAGGGACGGCTTTGTGATCAGTTTGAATTTTACGGAGATCATATTATGCCAAGATCAGATAAGGAGACGGCTGAGAAAAGCCGTGACCGCCGCGCGGAGCTGAGCAGAAGGTTCCTCAGCTCGGGATTTGAAGGCTTCTGCAGCGAGGAGATACTTGAATTGATGCTGTATTTCAGCGTTCCCCGTGATCGTGCGGAGGAGACCGCGAAAAAAATACTTGAAAATTTCAGCAGCATTTCCGATGTGCTGGACGCAGACCCGAGTGCGCTTATGAAAACGGGAGTATCGGAAAATACGGCGGTGTTCTTCCGCATGCTCACCGCAGTATCGGGACGATATTACAATTCTGCCCGCACAGGGCTGGTATACGACAGCACGGAAAAGCTCATTGAGCTGTTCCGTCCGCATTTTACGGGACTGTATCATGAGGAATTCCGCATAGCCTGCTTCAGGGAGGATATGAGCCTGATAATGACGGAGGCTGTTTCAAGAGGCAGCGGAATGCGTGCGGAGGTCAGCCGGAGGACTATCGCAGATATGATCCTGCGCAACGACTGTTCGCTGGCGGCGGTGTCCCACAATCATCCGAACGCCTCAGCGGAGCCGTCTGATACCGACCTGAGATTTACAGAGGGCTTATATAGGGTGCTCAGGGCGCTGGATATTGAGCTTGTGGATCATATCATCATCGGAAAAAGCTCGGGCTTTTCGGTGAAGGAAGCATATCCGAAGCTGTTTTCGGCTGAGCAGTGAATAAAAAACACACAGATACGGCGGATAGCCGCCGTGCAGCTGTGTGTTTTTTTAAAGCTTGTTTATGTGGGATATTCTTTCGACGTACTGCCGCATCTCTGCCTTTGATGAAACGGAATGGGTGCCGTTGATTATTTCCCTCTGCCTGTCTTCGGGAAGAGAGGAAAACACCCGCATCGCCTGCGGGTCCATAGCAAGGGCGATACCGAAGCCCATTGGTATCTCGTCTTTTTTCATATGATACACCTCCGACCTTTTCGGTCGGAATTATTTTTTCCCGATATGGATAAAATATTCGTTTTCCGCGATACTGTCGGCTGACAGCTTTTGGATAATTGCCGTAATGATTATTTAATAACTTGCGTGATATAATGTAATCATATTGTAAAATACGCTCCGTCACAGAGTGTGCCGTGAAGCTGTTTTTTCAGCGGGAAATTGATGCTTTCAGTCTGCGCAGGCTCTATTTTTGCTTGACTTCAGGTCCAATTTCCGATGCCGTTTGCTGTAATATTCAGGAGGATGATAAGATGTCAGAAAAAATTTATGCGTATATCCGTGTATCGTCAAGGGATCAGAATGAGGACAGGCAGCTCATCGCCATGAAGGAATACGGAATAGCTCCGAAGATGATCTATATGGATAAGCAGTCGGGTAAGGATTTTGAACGTCCCGGATATTTAAGGCTCATGAAGAAAATCAAGCCGGGGGATACTATCGTTATAAAAAGCATCGACAGACTGGGGAGAAATTACAGTGAGATACTTGAACAGTGGAGGTTTATCACAAAGGAAAAAAAGGTGTCTATAGTTGTGCTTGATATGCCGATACTCGATACGGGCAAGGAGAACGATCTGACCCGCACGCTGATATCGGATATTGTGCTGCAGCTTTTGTCCTATGTGGCAGAAACTGAGCGCACCTTTATCCGTCAGAGACAGGCTGAGGGCATTCTGGCTGCACGTCAGAGAGGCGTGCGGTTCGGACGTCCTCCGAAGGAGCGCACAGGCGAATTCTATCATCTCAAGGACGAGTATCTCAGCGGAAATATCTCTGCAAGAAAGGCGGCGGCAATGCTTGGGATAACTCATACAACTTTTACCAAATGGGTGAAGGAATGACTGAATTGTACAAAAACACCATGCTTGTCCGCAGACAAATTGATGAAAATATGTCATGTATGGTATTGACAAAAAGAGTAAGGTATGATATTATATAGTAGAAACGTACATATACTTTGTTAATACACTGTTAAAATTTGCCGGATTTGCGGGCGGAGCGTTTTTATTCTGCCTTGGAAAAAGTGAGATGGGAGTAAAGGTTCAATGGGAACAGAAGATACACTGGATTTGGGATTTTTGGTCAAGACACTTAAAAAGCATCTTGCTTTTATTCTGATAGCAGGGGTCCTGTGCGGGATCGGGTCATTTCTGGTCTCTGAGTTTCTGGTCACTAAGAAATACGAATCCCGTGCGATGCTGTATGTGGAGAATAATCAGCAGACATCGGATTCTCTTAATATAAATGATATCACCGCTGCGCAGAAGCTGGTCAATACCTGTCAGATAATCTTTAAGAGCGATACTATGCTCGATAATCTGATAACCGAGCTTGATCTTCCCTACACCAAGGAGCAGCTCGATAATATGATAACCGCACAGTCGGTAAACAGCACCGAGGTCATGGAGCTTGTGGTGGAAAGTACAAGCCCCGAGGAATCACAGAGGATAGTCAATAAGCTTGTTGAGCTTGCAAATGTCGAATTCAACCGCATTATCAAATCAGGCTCCATTGAGGTCATCGACTACGGCGAGATAAATCCGAAGGCATCGTTCCCGAATGTTATGCTCATCACTGCGGCAGGCGCATTCATAGGGATCGCTGCGGCATATGTGATCGCCTTTGCACGGGATATGCTGGATGTTGCGATCAAGCATGACGATAATATCTCTAAGATATATGATGTTCCCGTGTTCGCTGAGATAATGGAGTTCGGCAGCGCGTCGGAAAGCAAATACGGCTACTACAGCTACGGCAGCAATAAAAAGAAGTCCGGCTCCTCTTCGGTAAAGGTCAGCACCACCGACGATGACAAGATGCTTACTGCCGACACTCCTTTTGCCATTACCGAGGCGTATAATACCGCAAGGACAAACATCATGTTCGCTGCTTCCACCAGCAGCAGGAAGATAATCGCCGTAACAAGCGCAAACCCCTCCGAGGGAAAAAGTACCACCTGTTCCAATCTGGCGATATCCTTTGCGAATGCGGGCAAAAAGGTACTGCTTGTGGACTGCGACCTGAGAAAGCCTGTTATGGCGAAGAAATTCAAGCTCAAGCCCAAGAACGGACTGTCCGAGATAATCGGCGGCTTCTGTAGCATAAATGAGGCAATCTTCTTTGACGTGGTCCCCAATCTTGACATCATCACAGCAGGCAATATCCCGCCGAATCCCTCGGAGCTTCTCGGCTCTGCGGCTATGAAGGCGTTTCTTAACGCATCCTCCGAGATATATGATTATGTATTTCTGGACACTCCTCCCGTAAACGTTGTTACCGACTCTCAGCTCATGAACGGCAGCATTGCGGGACTGGTGCTGGTCATCAGGGAAAATTCGACTACTCATCCCGATATCCAGGAGGCTCTTGACAAGGTAGGACTTGCAAACGGAAAGGCTCTGGGATTCATCAAGACCTTCTGCCGCTCCGAAAAGACGGGAAAATACGGTAAATACGGCAAATACGGCGACAAGTACGGCTATGAATACAGCTACTCGAACAGAGAAGCTGAAAGGTCCGAATAACGCGGATCGGATTCTCCGGCAAAGGGGGTAATGAAGGATGGATGTTTACATATTGATGCTTGCGGTATCGGTTGCTGCGGGCATACCTCTTTGCAGTCCGAAATGCGGGAAATGGGGACGTGCCGTTTACTGTATTGTCGGCGCAATAGCATTCACCGTCATTTCCGCCATGCGCTTTCAGGTCAGCTACGATTATAACCTTTACGGAAGAATTTACTCCGAAATGACATACAATGACGTGGCGGCGCTCTCGGCAATGAAAATGGAAAAGGGATTTATTATTCCGCTGTATGCGTTGAGTCTGGGATTCAGCGAATATTATTATATTTTCATTTTCACCTCGGTGATAATATATCCCGCGGTATTTGCGCTTATCTATAAATATTCGTCTTCTCCGTGGATAAGCGTCACAGCTTTTCTGTGTTTCGGATCGTTTTTCAATTCACTTTGCTTCTTAAGACAGTTTATTGCAGCACTGGTGATCACCTATGCCATTAAATATGTGTCATCAAAAAATCCTGTCAGATTTTTTGTGCTGACTCTGGCAGCTTCGGCATTCCACTGGTCGGCACTGATCATGCTTGTGATGTATTTCCTTCTGCGCATCAAGCCGGGGTACATCTATCTTGGCATCACAGCTGTGCTCACAGTTGTTTTCTGCATATTCTCAAAGGATATGATGATGTGGTTCATCGACCACTTCTACATGTATAAATCATATAATCCCGAAACCAGCAGTGAAGCTTCGGTGGGACTTTCTCCCAGGTATACGGTCATCTTCGGGATAATTTTCATGGTCTGCTTTTTGTTCAGAAAGCAGCTTATCGAAAAAAATCCGGATAATGCGGTATATATCAACTGCCTGATGTTTGACGTTGTCTTTGAGGCAATGGGCATGCGGCATGCGATACTGTCCAGATTTGCGCTTCTGGTGCTGCTCCCGCCTATCTTCTATCTTATCCCTGATACTGTTGAGGTGATAAGGGAATATATCACCGATAAGATAAGCGGAGTCAGAAAGCGGACTGCCGCAGCGGTGCTTTCGGTCACTGCTTCATCGGTGTTCACTCTGGCGGTGTATCTCATACTTATCCTCAATAATTACAACGGCGTGTATCCCTATGTGGCATATCCGAATCGTTCTCATGATATTTTCGTTGAGGAAAAATCTCAGGAGCCCGATGAGGCTTTCGATGACTACGAAGAGTGGTCCGATGACGAAGAATGGTATGACGACGAGGAATGGTACGACGAGGACGAAGAGTGGTCCGATGACGAGGACTATTCCAATGAGGAAATATATATCGACGCAGAAGATGTGAACTGGTGACGATCCTCAAAAGCTTATAGGAAAGGAGCGGTATCCATGCAGGGAGGGACGCGCTTTAAGCCGTCAGCCGGGGAAGTGCCCGAAAAAAAGCTTCAGCATAAGGAACATGCAGGGCTGAGATCGGGTACGGCAGACAATATGTTTCTGGTATTTCTGATAACCTTTGCGGCGTCGGCGTCCAATTATGAAAAATATGTGCCCGAGCAGGCAGGAACGGCCTACAGCACAGTGCTGTGGACGGTATGTGTTCTGACATGGATCCTGCTTTCGTTTATATGCGGCTACCGAAGGAAATGGCAGTTTGAGGTGTTTACTGCGGTATACTGGATACTGCCCGCTGTTCTGATCTTTCTGGCAGATTCGGGTCCGAAGGCGTTTCGTTTCAGTCTGATAATGTATTCGCTGTCGGAGTTTTCATCGCTTATCATGATGCAGCCCGTTTATATGCTGAGCAGTCTGTTCGGCATCGGTGAAACGGCGTGCATGGTGATCATCATCGCAGCATGTCTTGTCTGCTTCGGAGCAGGTCTGCTGACCAATATCAACAGGGATAAGCTGAAAAGGCTGATGCCCGTAAAGAGCTGATGTCTGACGGCTCGTACTTAAATGCGGTAATTACGTCTTTTGACGTTAATTATAAATTTTTCCGGAAAGGAGGAAAAATCAAATGAACAACAGATTTAAGAAAATCGCAAGTGCAGTTATTGCAGTTGCTGCAATTGCGGCAATGTCCGTATCTGTTTATGCAGCTGACTACGGTTCTGACCCTTCTTACTCTGACAGCTCATCTTCACAGCCCAGTGCTCCTGCAGGTGAGGTAAACGATGCTATCGATAATGCTGTTGAAGAAGTACCTGTAAGCGATAAGGTTGAAAACGCTATTGATGACGCTATCAATGATGTTGACTTAGGTACAGAAGATGACAGCGATTCCGAAAGCTCTTCTACAGGCACAGAAGGTGCAAAGGCTCCTGTAGCAACAGTGGAGGTAAAGAATACTAATCAATTAGTTTTAAATGCCGGCACTGTAAAGAAGCTTGCAGCAACAGAAAATTGCACACTGGAGATCGTTGCTCCCAAGGCTACAATTTCCGTTGACGCTTCTACTATCAAGAAGGTAAGCAAGATCGACCTTTCCATGAGTGTAAAGTCAGCAAACAACAGCACCAGAATCGTTATGAAGTCTGACGCTAAGTTTGGCTGCGAGGTAAAGATCACTGTTACCGACTGCAAGATGAAGCCTGCAGCACTTAAGAAGGCTCACGTGTATGTAACCAAGGTAGATCCCAAGACCGGTAAAAAGGTTACAGAGGATCTCGGTCTTGTTGAGCTTGATGAAAACGGCAATCCCGTTATCACAGCTACTCAGGGCGGCGAGTATACTATCCGTGTTCCCAAGTCGAAGTAATTTTGCTCCGATAACTGCAGCTCGGAGAACGGAGCTGCTCCGGTGTGCTCATACCTGTGAGCTGCTCCCGTATCCGGGCAGCTTCGGGATGTACTCTTTGAGGGGTATATCCCGAAGCTGTCCGGGATTTTTATTATGACATGATGACTGTCCTTTCCGAACCTCGGAGAGGACATTTTTTTCTTTAAAACACCGATATTTATTTTTTGCGGAATAAAAGCTGACAGATCGCGCTGTGTATGTGAATTGCCGTTATCTGTAATTGATATGTTTGTACTCACACTTCCATTCACACATTGACAAAATCTTCAAAATATAGCATAATATTACATGGAGGGGTGAGCATGGCATCCAACAAAGAAAAGAATGTAAAACCGACGGAATTCAGCAGACGTATCAGCGAATATATCGCGGAAAGCGGATATACGGTATATAAGATATCTCAGATAACAGGGCTCGGGCGCACTGCGATCCAGCATATAATGTCGGGCAGATTTGTTCCCACAAGAGATTTTTTTGATAAGCTCTGCGCTGTTTTCCCGATCACTCCCGCCCAGAAGGAAGAGCTGAACGAGCTTTATATCAGACAGAAATTCGGTGAAAAGATATATTGCGAAAGAAAGCAGATACGAAGTATTATTGAAAATCTTCCGCAGTATTACATAAATGTTCAGAGGTCCTCTGTAAGTCATGAGCCTATGGAGCTTTCCTGCGATAAAGCGGTCACGGGACTGCTGAACGTGAATCAGGCAGTTATCGGCGTGATCGACAGGGAGCTGCATTCGGATAAGCCCCGTATATTGACGACTATACCCTTTGGAAATAAGCTGATGTTCGATAATATCATGCAGCTTTTCGGGATGTGCAGCAGCGATGCTGTTTTTGAGCATTATCTGAGAATGTTCAAGTACGGCGATGACGATCTTAATGAAAATCTGCAGGTTTTGGAGGACGTGCTGAAAATGTCCGTGAACGGCGGTGTGATTTATAAGCCATACTGCTATTATGCGTATAAATGCACCGCAGATGACAGTCTGCCTGTGTTTCCGTATTGTCTGCTTACGTCGGATCATGCGGTTTATATCACGGCGGATTTCCGCTCGGCGGCAATAAGCAGCGATAAGAAAATACTTGAGATCACGGGCAGTCATTTTGAAAAGCTTCGGCTTATTTCGAGCGTTATGGTCGAATCCGTGGACAACAGGGATATGTTTGATATTTTTGCGGAAAGCTCACGAATGTTCGATAAATCCCTTGAATATCAGCCCTGTCTTACCAGATATCTGACATGGGATATAATTTCCGCCCGTATCAAGGATATTCCCGAAAGGGATTATATATTAAAAACACTGGATGGATCCTTTTTTACTCCCGAACAGCTTGAAGCCACAAATAATCAGATCGCTGTGAACGTTTTCACCCGAATGGGACTGGAGAATTTTGCGGAAACGGGAGTTATGGTCAATCTTCCCGGGCAGCTTCTGGAGCCGCTTTCCGCCGAGGAAAGGATAAGAGTTCTCACCGAAATGAAAAAGGACGTGGGCAGCTATTATAAAATGATCGATAAAAATAAGCTGGCTGTGCCGGATTTTATCCAGATAATATATCTGAATAATCAGAGCTGCATAATATCCTGTACAATGGAGAACAGGAATTTCTGCGGCATAATAAACGAGCACAGTCTCTGTGCGTCCTTCGAGGATTTTATACGCAGTCTGTACGAAAGCGGGCTCACTGCCGACGACAGCGAGGTGCTGGCAGCTGTGGACCGATGTATCGAAGAGCTGTCTCATGCCGAATAGCGGCAGATAGGTTACTTTATTCGTTTTGGCGGGTGCTGCCCGCAAAACGAATAATGCTCCGCATCGGAGAATCTGGATAATATATACCGTACAAAATTGCTTATCAAGCAATTTTTTTATTTTGGGTTGATTTTTGAACGTAAATTGTGATATAATGAGGATAAGCTGATCAACAGGCACTATTACGTATTTTTTAGTGAAGGGCTGTGAATGAATGGATTCCGGAAGATATGCGGCGGCATACGAATTTGCCGCACGAAAGCATGAGGGACAGTACCGCATGGGCGGAGAGCCGTATATATCTCATCCCGCGGCAGCTGCGGAAACAGTGCGCAGATGGGGATATAATGAGGA
Organism: Oscillospiraceae bacterium; assembly: GCA_051893755.1. GTDB lineage: Bacteria > Bacillota > Clostridia > Oscillospirales > Ruminococcaceae > RGIG4694. Next base: position 187 of record JBJFHQ010000299.1, on the reverse strand, counting down.
TTATCAGATAACTGCGCTGTTTCACGATCTGCTGGAGGATACCGATGCTTCGGAGCAGGAGATAGAAGCTATCGGCGGAAAGAACGTACTGAAGGCGGTCAAGCTTCTTACCAAGCAGAAAGGATATGTTATGTCGGAGTACGTCGCGGGGATAAAGAGCGACCCTATGGCGTTTGTTGTAAAGGCA
>JBJFHQ010000298.1:0-8784 GCA_051893755.1 Oscillospiraceae bacterium | reverse complement strand
AATTCCAGACCCTTCGCCGAATGAATAGTCATCAGGCACACGGCATTTGCATCGGTATCAAGCTTGTCGATATCGGTGTAAAGGGATATCTCCTCTAAGAAGCCCGAAAGCGTGGGCTCCTCGCCTGCTTCCTCCATTGACCTCATGTATTCGGACATGCTGGATTTCAGCTCGTAGATATTTTCCAGACGCATTGCGCCCTCATCGCCGAGATTTTTCATCATTGTGCCGTAGCCTGTTTTGTCCAGCAGCAGGTCTATCAGCGAATCGAGAGGCTTTGTCTCCGCAGCCTCGGTAAGGGAATCGAAAACTGCCGCCAGCTTTGTGAGCGATGCGGATTTCTTGGACAGCGGAGCATAATTTTCCGCGTCACGCATTACCGATACAGGGGATGTTTCCAGATCGGAGGCTATCTGCTCGATCATTGAAACGGTAGTATCTCCGATGCCTCTTTTCGGCTCGTTCACGATACGCTTGAAGCGAAGCACATCATCGGGGTTGTTGATGACCGACAGGTATGCTATCATATCCCTTATTTCCTTGCGGTCGTAGAAGCGCATGCCGCCCACTACCTTATAGGGAATGCCCCGGGAGGTGAAATTTCTTTCGATGCTGTTAGACTGTGCGTTCATGCGGTACAGCACAGCGCAGTCCTTGTAGCTGCCGCCGTTTTTGATATTATCCTCGATCTTGTCGCAGATAAATCTTGCCTCGGCATTTTCGTCGCCTGCCTTGTAGATAACGACCTTGTTTCCTTCCTCGCCCTCGGTCCAGAGCTTCTTTTCCTTGCGGGAGAGGTTGTTCTTCACAACGCAGTTTGCGGCGTTAAGTATATTCTGAGTTGAACGGTAATTCTGTTCAAGACGAATGACGGTGCAGTCCTCGAAATCGTCCTCAAAGGAGAGGATATTTTCGATAGTCGCGCCTCTGAAGCGATAGATAGACTGATCATCGTCGCCCACAACGCAGAGATTCTTTCTCTTCTGCGAAAGAAGGGATACCAGTCGGAACTGTGCAGTATTTGTGTCCTGATACTCGTCTACCATTATATATTTGTACAGATTCTGATAATGGTCAAGCACATCGGGATTTTCCTCGAAAAGCTTGACGGTATGACAGATGATATCGTCGAAATCGAGAGCATTTGCCGCCTTCATGCGGGACTGATATTCCCTGTATATCTTTGCCACCACATTTTTGCGGTAATCGCCATCTGCCGCAGCCTCGTACTCATCGGGACCGATAAGCTTATCCTTTGCGGAGGATATCATGTTCATAACTGCCTTAGGCGGGAAATTCTTGTCGGAGATATCCAGCGCCTCGATGCATGCCTTTATCATGGACTGGCTGTCATCGGAATCGTAGATAGTGAAGCTGCTTGTGAATCCGAGCCTGCTTATCTCCCGTCTGAGAACGCGTACACATGCAGAGTGGAAGGTAGCTGCTGCTATCTGGGAAGCCTGTTCCTCGCCCAGCATGTCGGAGAGCCTGTTTTTCAGTTCGGACGCCGCCTTGTTGGTGAAGGTTATCGCAAGTATACTGTACGGTTTTACGGTATCGACAGCGCACAGCTCGCGCAGACGGGAAACGTCCTCCTCGGCGCGGGAGCCGTCGTAATTTTTCAGAAAATCAATGTCCTCTTCGGTGACCGAGGGAGGAACGTTTTTGTCCTCGTAAGCGTTTCCGAAGGTGATCATATTAGCGATCCTGTTGATAAGAACGGTAGTTTTTCCGCTTCCTGCTCCCGCAAGGATAAGAACGGGACCGTTTACTGCAAAAACAGCCTTTTGCTGCATATCGTTCAGATTATTGAAATATTTTTTGAGCGCAAGCTGTTTAAGCTGAATAAAATCTTCTATCATGTTTCCTGCTCCTAATTATATTGCTCTTGTGCTTCACGCAGGTACGCGGTTCAATTGAATGTACCATATGTGAAACAGAATTCTTTATATATTATAGCACATTTCTTCTCCGATAAAAAGAGTGAAAACTCACATTTTACATTTTAATAATATTTTTATAATATTTACCTTATATCTGCTGCGAAAAATGTATATTCAATGACATTGTGCACAAAAATATAGTACAGTAATTATTGATAAAAAGGGAAAAGGTAAAAACTGTTATGAGCAACAACGGAAAATGGTCGTCGAAATTCGGATTTATCATGGCGTCCGCAGGGTCGGCTATCGGACTGGGGAATCTCTGGAAATTCCCCTATGTGGCTTCAAAAAGCGGCGGCGGACTTTTTTTGATAGTATATATCATCTTAGCCCTTGCAATAGGAGTGCCCGTGCTTCTGGCGGAGCTTGCCGTAGGACGAAATGGCGGAAAAAACGCCGTGGACAGCTGCAAGGTCATTGACCCGAAATGGGGATTTGCGGGAGGCTTCGGAGCGATATGCTCAGTGCTGGTGCTGTCATTTTACAGCGTGGTAGGAGGCTGGGTCATCAAATACTTCATTTCCTGCGCGATTTCGGGGATACCCGAGCAGGGTTTCTTTGAGGAATACTCTGCCCGCTCCGCCGAGCCGATACTCTGGCAGACGGTATTTATCCTTATCTGTTCGGCAGTTGTAGTTATGGGCATATCGGGAGGCATAGAGAAGGCTTCGGCAGTGCTGCTGCCTGTACTGCTGATTTTTCTTGTTGTTATAATGATATACATTTTTACTCTGCCGAATGCCTCGGAGGGGATAAAATTTTTCCTGCTGCCCGACCTTTCGGGAGATATTCCCTTTTCCGAGATACTGCTTAGCGCTATGGGGCAGATGTTCTTTTCCCTATCGCTGGGAATGGGCACCCTCATCACCTACGGCAGCTATCTTTCCAAGGACAGCCGCCTTGTTTCGAGCACCTTTACTATAGTTATCCTCGATACGATAATCGCAGTAATCGCGGGACTGGTCATGATACCTGCGGTGTTCTCCTTCGGAATGGCTCCCGACGCGGGACCGGGAATGATATTCAGCACACTGCCCGCCGTTTTTTCGCAGATGAAGGGGGGCAGGGTCATCGGAGCGATAATGTTTTTTCTGATACTGATAGCAGCCGTGACCTCGGCTATCTCACTTATTGAAGTGGTAGCGTCCTTTTTCATGGACAGGCTGAAAATAAAGCGGATATATGCGGTGCTTATGACTGCGGGCATCACTGCGGCACTGGGCATTCCCGCATCGCTTTCCTTCGGGAAGCTGTCGGACATCGGCATTTTCGGAATGAACATCTTTGACTTCATCACCTTTGCGGCGGACAATATCATAATGCCACTGGGAGCTATATTCATATGTATCCTCGTTGGAAGAGTATGGGGAGTTGACAATGCCGCCGACGAGATATCCAACGGAGGAAGTCTGAGATTCCGCGGGAAAAAGGTTTGGGGATTTATCCTGAATTATGCGGCGCCTGCGGTGATAATCGCGGTCTCCGTATTCAGAAGATAACATTTTTATAACATTTTATCTGATTTTCACTGTATTTTCATTTAAATACGGATTTTTCGATTGACTTGCTTCTGAAAATATGTTATAATAATAAAATAGCTTATTGAAAAAATGATGATAATTTGTTAAGAAAGGAATGGTAAAATATGGCGAAGAATTTCACTGCTTCCGAGCTGGAAGGAAAATTCGGCGAGCTTGCCGGACTTTGCAGACAGAATGGAAGGATCGATCCCGAGCTTTACTCCAAGTACGATGTTAAAAGAGGGCTCAGAGATATTAACGGTAAGGGCGTTCTTGCGGGACTTACCGAAATATCGGAGATCGTTTCAAGCAAGACGGAAGACGGAAAGTCCGTGCCCTGCGACGGAGAGCTTTATTACCGCGGCATCAATATCAACGACATAGTACGCGGCTTTATCAGCGAAAAGCGCTTCGGCTTTGAAGAGACGGTATATCTGCTTCTTTTCGGAAATCTTCCCGATTCACAGCAGCTTGACAATTTCAGCCGTATTTTATCGGACTGCCGCAGTCTGCCTAACACTTTTGTCAGAGACATTATAATGAAATCCCCCAGCAGCGACCTGATGAACAATATTTCCCGCGGACTGCTGTCGCTGTTCTCCTATGACGACAGAGCCAATGATACCTCTGTTGAAAATGTTCTGCGCCAGTCGGTGGAGCTTATTGCAAGACTGCCGCTGCTGTCCGTTTATAGCTATCATGCTAAGAATTACGCCAACGAGGGCGAGAGCCTTATAATCCATCACCCCAAGGCAGAGTATTCCACGGCGGAAAATATACTGCATATGCTCCGTCCCGACAGCAGCTTTTCAAGGCTGGAGGCTGTGGTGCTTGACCTTGCGCTGGTGCTCCACGCGGAACATGGCGGCGGAAATAATTCTACCTTTACAACTCACGTAGTTACGTCCTCGGGTACGGATACATATTCCGCTATCTCGGCTGCGCTGGGCTCTCTGAAGGGTCCCAAGCACGGCGGTGCCAACATCAAGGTTACTATGATGTTCGACGATATGAAGCAGAATGTCTCCGACTGGACCGACAGGGACGAGGTCAAGGATTATCTGAAAAAGCTGCTCCACAAGGAGGCCTTCGACCGTTCGGGACTTATCTACGGAATGGGTCATGCAGTGTATTCGATCTCCGACCCCAGAGCGAATATTTTCAAGAATTTCGTAAGCGTTCTCGCCGAGGAAAAGAACATGCAGAAGGAGCTTGCACTGTATAATCTTGTTGAGGGACTTGCGCCCGAGGTCATCGCAGAGGAGCGTCACATCTACAAGGGCGTTTCCGCAAACGTGGACTTCTACAGCGGATTTGTTTACAGCATGCTCCGGATACCCCCCGAGCTTTACACTCCGCTTTTTGCCATTGCGAGAATTGCGGGCTGGTCGGCTCACAGAATTGAAGAGCTTACCAACGAAGGAAAGATAATCCGTCCCGCATACAGAAATGTTCACGACCATGTGGACTATGTGTCGCTCAGCGAAAGATAATTCATACTAATCTCCGATTAAAGTGCAGACAAAAAATCTGCGCAAAATCCATAAATCTAAGATTTTGCTTGATTTTTTGTACACTTTATTATCGGAGCTTAGTATCAACAGTATAATAAAGCCGTCCGATGATTCGGGCGGTTTTTTTATGGTTGACTTTTTCGGCTTCATTTGAAATAAAAATACCGTCCGGATCAATAGGTCCGGACGGATCTGTTTTATGTGATCTTACTCTTATCAGAAGCCGAGTATCTTAGTGAAATCGTCGGCAATAGTTGCTTCAAGAGCCTTAGCTTCCTCCTGGGTCTTGCCTGTGGTGGTGAAGTAAGCCTTGATCTTGGGCTCTGTGCCCGAAGGACGGATAACAACGCTTGCACCGTCTGTCAGAACAAAGGTGAGCACGTCCGACTTGGGAAGTGTGAGCATTGTCTTTGCACCTGTTGCGGTATCAACGGAGGTGCTTGCGATATAATCGTCAAATCTTGTAACGGTGAGTCCGCCGATAGTCTTGGGTGTGTTTGCGCGGAGGTCTGCCATGATCTCCTTCATGCGCTCCATGCCCGAAGCGCCCTCGCAGGTGAAGGACTTCTGGCTGTGGAAGTATACGCCGTACTTGTTGTAGAGGTTTTCTCTTGCCTTAAGGAGAGAGATGCCCTTTGTGCGGTAGAATGCAGCCATTTCGCAGATGAGCATGGATGCTACAACAGCGTCCTTGTCTCTTACATAGGAGCCTGCAAGATAGCCGTAGCTCTCTTCAAAGCCGAAGATGTATCTGTCAGCCTCGTTCTTGCTCTCGAGGAAGCCTATCTGCTCGCCGATAAACTTGAAGCCTGTGAGCACGTCGATGAGCTTGACATTGTAGTTCTCGCAGATCTTCTTTGCAAGGTCGGTGGTAACGATGGTCTTGACTGCAACGGGATTCTCGGGCATTGTACCGAGCTTTGTTCTTTCCTCGCAGATGTATTCGAGGAGCATTGCGCCTACTTCGTTTCCTGTGAAGAGGACATAGTTGCCCTTGTCGTCGGGAACAGCGATGCCTACGCGGTCGCAGTCGGGGTCTGTTGCAAGGAGAAGGTCGGGCTTTACGGTCTCGCAGAGCTTAAGACCGTAAGCAAGAGCTTCCTTGATCTCGGGATTGGGGAAGGGGCAGGTAGTGAAGTTTCCGTTGGGATATTCCTGCTCGGGAACGACTGTTACGCTTTCAATGCCGATCTTCTTGAGGATCGCGCGTACAGGCTTGTTTCCTGTGCCGTTGAGGGGAGTATATACTACCTTAAGTCCGCTGGCAGGAACGAGGTCGGTGTGGATACCCTGTGCCGCAACTTCGTTTAAGTAGCTTTCAATGACCTCCTGCTTGATGTATTCGATCTTTCCGCTCTCGAGGCCCTCCTCAAAGGAGATGACCTTAGCGCCGCCGAACATATCAACAGCATTTATATTCTTCAGAACGATCTCAGCTGCGCCCAGTGTGAGCTGGCAGCCGTCGGAGCCGTATACCTTATATCCGTTATACTTTGCGGGGTTGTGGGAAGCAGTGATGACGATACCGCCGCTGCACTTGTGATATCTTACCGCATAGGAGAGCATGGGAGTGGGCATGAGCTCGTTATATATGTATACCTTGATGCCGTTTGCAGCCAGTACGGATGCAGCTTCCTTAGCGAAAACATCGGATTTGATGCGGCTGTCGTATGCGATAGCGATCGAGGGAGCGGTGAAGGACTCCTTGACATAATCTGCAAGACCCTGAGTAGCTCTTCTTACTGTGTATATATTCATACGGTATGCGCCTGCGCCGATAACGCCTCTCAGACCGCCTGTGCCGAATTCCAGATCACGGTAGAATCTGTCCTTGATAGCTTCATCGTCGTCGGCGATGGACTTAAGCTCCGTCTGCAGGTCGGGGTCGTCCACTGCCTTTTCGCACCAGAGTGCATAAAGTTCCTTTTCGTTCATGAAAATCACCTCATAATAAATTTTGCTGTATTCTTATTTATGCTTCTGAGAATAAAAAATAGTCTCTATTTTATTATATCATATATTTTTTAAAATGCAAATACTTTTTGTTAAAGTTAATAATTTTTTTTGCAAATATTCGGAAAATGTTGTTTTTTGTTGAAAACTATGATATAATACCAACATAGTATCTTTTGTGAATAAAAAATTAAGGAATGATATACATGTATACAAAGGTAAATAGTCTGGGGCTGTTCGGACTTAACGCATTTCCTGTGGACGTGGAGATAGAGGTCAGCAGAGGCACGCCCTGCTTTGATATAGTGGGGCTGGGCGACGTGGTGGTCAAGGAGAGCAGGGAGCGCATAAAAGCGGCGCTGCGCAGCTGCGGGATAACCTTTCCGCTGGCGAGAGTTATTGTGAATCTTGCCCCCGCGGACACCAAAAAAACAGGAAGCATGCACGATCTTGCCATACTTATTTCCCTGCTTAAGGTCACGGGGACTATCTCCGACGACCTTTCAAAGACCGCATTCATCGGAGAAGTTGCCCTAAACGGCGATATACGTCCTGTGAACGGAGTCCTGCCAATGGTCCTGCTTGCGAGGAAGGAGGGCTTTGACAGCGTGTTCGTGCCCGCGGCAAACGCCTACGAGGCAAGCGTGGCAGGGGATATATCCGTTTACGGCGCGGAGAATGTAAATGATATTATCCGACACTTTGACAGGGAAAGCATCATTATTCCCACCGAGCATTACCGTCCGCCCATTTTGGAAAACAAATTCGCAGTGGGAGACTTTGCCGACGTCAAGGGACAGGAGACCGCCAAGCGTGCGCTGGAGTATGCCGCTGCCGGGGGACATAATATCATAATGATAGGCTCGCCGGGCTCGGGAAAGTCAATGCTTGCAAAAAGACTGCCGTCGATACTGCCAGAAATGACCTTCGAGGAATCCATAGAGACCACAAATGTACATTCTATCAGCGGCAACATCTCAAAGGAACACCCGCTTATCACAACGAGACCCTTCCGCTCGCCCCATCATACCATTTCGGCGGCGGGGCTTGCGGGCGGAGGAACTGTTCCGCACCCCGGCGAGATATCCCTTGCACATAACGGAGTGCTGTTTCTGGACGAGCTGCCCGAATTCAGCCGACAGACTCTGGAGATACTCCGCCAGCCGCTGGAAGATCAGAAGGTGGTGATATCCCGCTCCTCGGGAACGGCGGAATATCCCTGCTCGTTCATGCTGGTGGGAGCGATGAATCCCTGTCCCTGCGGATATTACGGGCACCCAACGAAAAAATGTACCTGCGGCATAAAGAACGTTCGGAATTATCTTTCCAAGATAAGCGGTCCGCTGTTAGACAGATTTGATATCCACGTGGAGACCGCTCCCGTGGAGTTTGCAAGCCTGCGCTCGGATAAAAAGGAGGAAAGCTCTGCCGCTGTGAGGGAACGTGTCCAGAAGGCACGGGAAATTCAGAACAGGCGCTACAAGGGCACGGATATCACCTGCAATGCAAGGATAACTCCCGATAAATTGAAGGAATTTTGTCCTCTTACCGACGAGGCAAATGATGCTCTCGGCAAGGTGTTTGAGAGAATGGGACTTTCTGCCCGCGCCTACGACCGCATTTTAAAGGTGGCAAGGACAATCGCGGACGTGGACGGCGAGGAAGTCATAGGAAAGAAGCACATCGCGCAGGCAGTGCAGTTTCGCAGTCTTGACAGGAAATACTGGGGGAACGAATAATTGACAATTTATATTTGATAATTGTCTGCAGCGGTGTTTGTTGAATGAATGGGTGCCGTTATTGAGAACCTGTCCACATAGGCGTATACGCACGTCTTTTCGGCAAATTTTGCCG
>JBJFHQ010000297.1:0-1884 GCA_051893755.1 Oscillospiraceae bacterium | reverse complement strand
AAGGCACTCAAAGGCAAGATAACGATCATTCTTACCACGCACTATCTGGAAGAGGCGGAGAGTCTTTCCGACAGAGTGGGCGTGATGAAAAGCGGAAAGCTGCTGTTCTGCGGCACCTCACAGGAGCTTATAAGCTCCACGGGCGCGGACAGCTTCGAGGACGCATTCATCAAGACCGTAAAGGAGGAGACAGTATGAAAATGACAGCTTTTTCGTCCCGTGTTACAAAGGAGATATTGCGTGACCCGCTGACACTCATTTTCGGTATAGGCTTTCCTGTGATACTGCTGCTTCTGCTTACAGCGATACAGTCTAACGCTCCAGTGGAGATATTCAGGATAGAGACCCTTACTCCGGGAGTGGCGGTGTTCGGATTTTCCTTTCTGACGCTGTTTTCGGCGCAGCTCATCGCAGGAGACAGAGCGTCGGCGATGCTGCAGAGATTGTTCACTACGCCTCTTTCGGCGTTAGATTTTATTGCAGGCTATCTGCTCCCGCTGTTTCCCATGGCGGTGGCGCAGTGTATCATCTGTTTTGTTACGGCGATAATTCTCGGACTGAAATTCACGACAGACGTGCTTATCACGATGCTGATACTTATCCCGTCGGCGCTGTTTTTCATCGGACTGGGGCTGCTGTGCGGAACAGTCCTGAACGAAAAAGCGGTGGGAGGACTTTGCGGCGCGCTGCTGACAAACCTGACCGCTTTCACCTCGGGAGCATGGTTTGACCTTGCAATGGTCGGCGGAGGATTTAAAAAGGTATGCGATCTGCTGCCCTTTTCTCACAGCGTAAACATCGGAAGAGCTGCTCTTGCGGGAAATTACGGGGATATTTTCCCCGACATGTTCTGGGTGATAGGGTACATGCTTGCGGCGTTTATCGCAGCGATAATTCTCTTTACACGTAAGATGAAGTCCTGCTGAAAATAAGAAAAAACGGAGTATATCCCGACCAGAGGATATGCTCCGTTTTGTTTTATCTACATTATAATTATCAGAACAGACCGCTGATATTGCCGTTGTTGTCGCAGTCTATCTTAAGAGCCGCGGGAGCCTTGGGAAGTCCGGGCATTATCATAACATCACCTGTGAGAGCAACTACGAAGCCTGCGCCTGCGGAGAGCTTCACGTCGCGGACGGTGATGCGGAAGTTTTCCGGCTTGCCCAGCTTTGTGGGGTCGTCGGAAAGGCTGTACTGAGTCTTTGCCACACAGACGGGAGTCTGACCGTAGCCCAGCTTCTCGATCTCGGCGATAGCCTTGTTCGCCTGAGAGGAATAATCCACTCCGTCGGCGCGGTATATCTCCTTTGCGATGATGTCCAGCTTTTCCTTGATGGAAAGCTTCTCATCGTAAAGCTGGTGGAAGGCAGCCGAGCCGTCCTGAGTTTCGATAACACGGCATACCTTTTCGGCGAGGTCTGTTCCGCCTTCTCCGCCCTTTGCGAAGATCTCGGTAAGGGAGACCTCAACGTTCATTTCCCTGCAGAAATCCTCGATTATCTTGATCTCCGCGTCGGTATCGGTCATGAAGCGGTTGATAGCCACAACTGCGGGCAGACCGAATTTTCTGATATTTTCGATGTGAGTTTTCAGGTTTACGATACCCTTTTTCAGAGCCTCGGTGTTCTCCTCGGCAAGATCTGTCTTGGGAACGCCGCCGTTATATTTCAGTGCTCTGATAGTAGCTACGATAACTGCGCAGGAGGGCTTAAGTCCCGCAAAGCGGCACTTGATGTCGCAGAATTTCTCCGCGCCCAGATCAGCTCCGAAGCCTGCCTCGGTAATGCAGTAATCACCCAGCTTTAAAGCAAGCTTTGTGGCTCTAACGGAGTTGCAGCCGTGAGCGATGTTGGCGAAGGGACCGCCGTGCATAAGAACGGG
>JBJFHQ010000296.1:0-8850 GCA_051893755.1 Oscillospiraceae bacterium | reverse complement strand
ATGCACATATCAGATAACCACCGAGTTCTCCGTCAGCGACCTGTTTTCCAGCAGATATGCCTTCTCTCCTGCGGTGACGAATATTCGGTAGAGGAACACGTTCACCTTTTCGCCCACTTCAACGGGAGCCTCGTCAAGACCGCGGTTTGCGGTGATGATGCTGCCGTTCACACTGATAAGAAGCTCGATAGAGTTTCCGCGGAAGGACACCTGAAGGACCTCGCCCTCCGAAGCGGAGCTGCGGTAGATGATGTTCTCGTTCTTTTTGGCAGCCTTCACAAATTCGGGACGGACGATAGCCTTGTCTGCGCCCTCAATATCGTCGAAGCTGCTGAATTGGCGGTAATCTTCCAGAAATGCCGTATGTCCGAAGAAGGACGCGGTGAATGTCGTCTGCGGGTTTCTGTATACCTCTATCGGCGTGCCTATCTGTTCTATCCTACCCTTGTTGGTGACGATTATCTCATCTGCCACCTCGATAGCCTCGTCCTGGTCGTGGGTCACGAATATGCTTGTGACGCCCAGTCGGGTTATCATCTCACGGAGCCAGCTTCTGAGCTCCTGACGCACCTTTGCGTCGATAGCTGCGAAGGGCTCGTCAAGGAGCAATAGCTGCGGATTGGGAGCAAGTGCCCGTGCAAATGCCACTCTCTGCCGCTGACCGCCCGAAAGCTGGCTGGGATATCTCTTTTCCAGTCCCGTGAGCCCTATCAGGTCGATAAGCTCGCGAACCCGTTCGTCGATGTATTTTTTATCCGCCTTCTGCACTTTCAGTCCGAAAGCGATGTTGTCATACACGGTCATGTAGCGGAAAAGCGCATAGCTCTGGAATACAAAGCCTATCCCGCGTTTGCTGGCGGGAATGTCGTTTACAACCTTGCCGTCGATGATTATTTCGCCGCTGTCGGGGTGTTCAAGTCCTGCTATCATTCGGAGGATAGTAGTTTTTCCGCTGCCGCTGGGGCCGAGCAGTCCGATAAGCCTGCCCTTTTCAATGCTAAAGCTCACATTATCCGATGCTTTGAAATCCCCGAAGGATTTGTTTATATTTTTCAGTTCAACGTACATATCGAAACCGTTCCTTTCTGTATCGGGTTTATATTAATCCCCGTTTTTCTTTCCGACATATTCTATCACGCTTCTGGCTATGAGAATGACTATCGCCATCATAACAAGAATAGACGAAACTGCAAAGGCGGGAACGTATTTAAATTCGTTGAACAGTATTTCAACGTGAAGTGGGAGCGTGTTGGTCTTTCCTCTGAGATGTCCTGAAAGTACCGATACCGCGCCAAATTCTCCCATAGCTCTTGCGGCGCAGAGAACGACTCCGTAAAGAAATGCCCATTTTATGTGTGGGAATGTTACCTTTGTGAAGATTGTGAAGCCGTTTGCTCCCATAAGAGCGGCAGCCTCCTCCTCGTCGGTGCCCTGTGCTTCAAGTACGGGGATAAGCTCTCGGGAGATAAAGGGAAACGTTACAAAGACTGTGGCAAGGATTATTCCCGGAACAGCAAACACGACCTTTATATCCGCTGCTTCAAGATAAGGATAAAGAAAGCTCTGTCTGCCGAAGGTGAGCACAAATATCAGACCTGCGATGGTAGGTGAAACTGTGACAGGAACGTCTATGAGCGTTGTCAGCAGCTTTTTTCCTTTGAAGGAGAATTTCGTCACAGTCCATGCGGCGAAAAGTCCGAATATGGTGTTGAATATGACTGCCGCCAGAGTTGCCTCAACTGTGAGCAGTGCTGCCTTGACGGTGTACTCGTCGGTGACTGCTTCCTTGTAGGTCTCCCAGCCGCTGCGAAGAGCTTCCGTGATAACGGTGATAAGCGGAAGAACAAGCATTATAAATACAAACAGTACGCTTATTCCGATAAGCAGCCATTTTGTCAGCTTTGAGCCGAAGGTTTCCTTATGCATTTACAGTGCCTCCTATCTTCCGAGGATTTTCGAGTTTCTTGACTGTATAAGATTTACAAGAAACAGTATAAGAAATGCTGCGATAAGCATTACAAGAGCTATTGCCGTTGCGCTGGAATAGTCGTATTCCTGCAGCTCCGACATGATTATCAGGGGAGTTATCTCCGTTTCAAAGGGCTGGTTTCCTGCGATAAAGACCACCGAGCCGTATTCCCCTAAGCATCTTCCGAAAGCAAGACCGAAGCCTGTGAACGCTGCGGGAGCTATCTCGGGGAGTATCACCTGTCTGAATATCCTTGAACGGTTTGCACCCATTACACCTGCGGCTTCCTCGTAAACGGGGTCCAGCTTTTCCAGCACAGGCTGGACAGCGCGCACCACAAAGGGTATGCCTATGAAAACCAGAGCCACTGTGATGCCGATGCGTGTGTATGCAATCTTAATGCCGAAACGCGCAAAAAAGCTGCCTATCATTCCCTTGTCGGAGGTAAGCGATGTCAGGGCGATGCCTGCCACAGCCGTAGGGAGCGCAAAGGGGAGCTCTATCATTCCGTCCAGTATCCGCTTGCCCGGAAAATCGTATCTCACAAGCACCCATGCAAGGACAATTCCCATAACAGCGTTTATTAAGGAGGCAATAAATGCCGTGGAAAAGCTTACGCGGAAGCTTGCAAGAACTCTTTCCCTGGTTATTGTTTCGATTATGTCGGAAAAGCTCATCTGCGCAGTAAATATCACAAGTGAAGCCAGCGGGATAAGGACTATCACGCTCAGCATTGTAAGTGTAACTCCCATTGACAGTCCGAACATTGGGATAACTCTTTTGTGCGTTTTTTTCATGTATCAACCATTCCTTAGTATACGGGAAAGATCAGCTTTTCTGACCTTTCCCGTTGAGTCATATACTGCCCTCTATTGCAAACAACAAAGTTGTTTGCAACGCCGCCAAAGGCGGCGGCAAAGTCAAAGATTTTGCAATAGAGCCTAGTATAATATGTAGATCAGCCCTGTTCGTATATCTGGTCGAACACGCCGCCGTCTGCAAAGTGGGTAGACTGTGCAGCGTCCCAGCCGCCGAAATCGTCGATGGTAACAAGATTGATGTCAAGGTCAAAGGTGCCTGCGTATTCCTGAAGGATATCGGGGTTGGAGGGACGGTAGTAATTGTCGCCTGCGATGCGCTGCGCCTCGTCGGAGTAGAGATAGCTTAAATATTCGGTAGCAGCCTCTCTGGTGCCTCTCTTGTCAACGACCTCATCAACTACTGCAACAGAGGGCTGTGCGAGAATGCTGATGCTGGGAGTGATTATCTCGTAATCATCGGGATAGTCCTGAATGGAGAGGAAGGCTTCGTTTTCCCATGCGATGAGCACGTCGCCCTGACCGTTTTCAACGAAGGTGGTGGTAGCTCCTCTTGCGCCGGAATCCAGGACGAGAACGTTCTGATAAAGCTTCTTGATGAAGTCCTTGATCTGTGCTTCATCGCCGTTGTATGCATTGTCTGCGTAAGCCCATGCGGCGAGGTAGTTCCATCTTGCACCGCCGGAGGTCTTGGGATTGGGAGTGATAACGCCCACGCCGTCCTTTACGAGGTCGTCCCAGTCGTGGATATCCTTGGGATTGCCCTTGCGGACGAGGAATACAATAGTCGATGTATAGGGAGAGCTGTCCTTGTCAAATTCATCTACCCAGCCTTCCTCGATAAGACCTGCGTCCTGAACAGCCTTGACATCGTACTCAAGAGCGAGTGTTACAACATCAGCTTCAAGACCGTTTGCAACTTCGAGAGCCTGCTTGCCCGAGCCGCCGTGAGACTGTGTTATCTCAACGTCCTGACCGGTCTTCTCCTTCCAGTGCTCAGCGAAAAGCTCGTTGTAAGCGGCATAGAGCTCTCTGGTGGGGTCGTAGGAAACGTTTGTGAGAGTGATCTTCTCTGCGGAAGATGATGTATCGGCTGTGCCTTCGTTGGAAGCACTTGCAGAGCCGCAGCCTGCAAACAGGGAAGCAGCGAGAACGGAAGCGATAGTTACAGATAAGAATTTATTATTGTTTTTCATATTGAATACCTCATTTCATTTTTTGTTGTATGTGTAAAAGTGTGATGAAATAAGATCCAACAGCGTATCATTCCGCCCGCTGATGAGAAAAATACGGGCGCTTTTTCGGTGGATATCATATGTATTTCTCCTTTCTCGGTTATTGCATATATAACCGATAGGTTTAATATAATTGAATTATACAATACAAATATCCGTTTGTCAATAGGGTAGGAAAAAGTTTGTAAATTTAGCATATAATGCCTATCGTATTAATAGGAATATTGTGCATTTTTTAGTGAAAAGCCAAAAGAATAGCGGCGCACAGAGAACTGTGCGCCGCATATGGTGCTTATGCCGATTTATTATCTGTTATGTTTTCTTTTTCCGATAAGTCCTGCCGCAGCTGTTGCTATCAATGAAGAGATAAATACAAATGCAGCTATCATTCCGATATCAGAGGAGTCTTCCTCAGCCGATTCTGAAATGCCTGCGCCTGAGGAAACATCCTCGGGCTCGTCGGGGTAGATAATGAACGGAGGTACTTCCTCAACAGGGCAGTAGGGAGGATATATCGGTTCGTTGGGGTATATCGGGTAGTCGGGATATGGATTGTCGGGGTAAGGATTGTCAGGGTAAGGATTGTCGGGTATTATCGGAGTATCCGAGCTGTTTCTGACGTTCACGCATACGGGGAAATCAGATGAATAGCTAACTCCGTCTGTGCTGTAGGAAACATTGCCTGTCAGCTCGTCGATACTGCAGTAATATGTGACGCTGCTTGCAGTGTAGCCCTCGGGAGCGGAGGTCTCGCTGAGAAGATATGTATATCCCGGAGTAAGTCCCTCTGAGAAGGTAACTGTTGCCTTGCTGCCGTCCCATACAGGGCTTGCAGACCTGATGAATGTGCTGTCATTGAGGCATGTCAGTGTAAATACTGCATTGACTGCATCGGCAGGATTACTGTTTTCACCCTGAACGGTTTTGATAAGCTGAATGGATCCTGTGTCGGCAGGAACGTCAGGTCCCGCATTAGTTATAGTGTTTACGCATACGGGGAAATCAGGTGAATAATTTACTCCGTCTGTGCTGTAGGAAACATTGCCTGTCAGCCCGTCGATGCTGCAGTAATAGGTCGTGCTGCTGACAGTGCAGCCTTCGGGAGCAGAGGTCTCGCTGAGAAGATATGTATATCCCGAAGTAAGTCCCTCGGAGAAAGTGACTGTTGCCTGAGCGCCGTCCCATGAGGGGCTTGCGGTCCTTATAAAATTGCTGTCATCGGCGCATGTCAGTGTAAATACCGTGCTGCGCAGCATATCTTCTGTCGGTACAAGAGCGGTGCCGTCGTTGGTGCGATAGGTCTTGATAAGCCTTATTGTGCCGGGTGTGACCGTTCCGCCGGGATTGTCGATCTTTGTATTCGTGAATGAAGGGGTAAAGCTGTCGGAATATGTTCCGTTCAGTTCGGTGCTGTAGGATACCTTTCCTTCATCGTCAATTCTGCAGTAGTATACGCTGTCTGAGGAAGTGAAGGTATCGGGCGAGCCTGTTTCGCGGAGCATATACGTCCTGCCCTTTTGCAGACCGTCATTTGCGGTGAATGTTACGGTATACTCATTTCCGATGAGTTGTGGGAAACGCGTCACGGGAGTAAAGGCTGAACTGCTCTCTGTGTCTGAAAGCGTAAACTCGGTTTCGGTGAGCTCGTTTGCAGTAGGAGCAGCATCGGTACCGTTTTCTGTCCGATAAGTCTTGATAAGCTTTATGGACCCGATCACGTCTGTACCGCCCGTATTGCTGAGCTTTGTATTTGTAAATCCGGGGATAAAGCTGTCGGAATATGTTCCGTTCAGTTCGGTGCTGTAGGATACATTTCCTGCATCGTCGATCCTGCAGTAGTATATGCTGTTTGACGAAGTGAAGGTATCGGGCGAGCTGCTCTCGAAAAGCTTGTAAGTTCTGCCCGATCTCAGCCCGTCATTCTTAGTGAATGTAACGGTATAATCTGAGCCGTTAAGTGTCGGGGACTTTGTAACAGGCACAAAAGCCGGGCCCGAAGCAGTGTCTGTGAGAGTGAACTTCGTAGCGCTGATCACAGCTTCGGTGAGCTCATCGGAGCCCGGAACAAGAATGCTGCCGTCAGCCGCCTTAAATGTTTTGATAAGAGATATGTCATTTGGCTGTGCGATATTGTCGCATGTGGGGAATACAGTGCTTTCGGCAGAGTTTCCGACGCTGTACATTACCATGCCGTTTGCCGTTATCCTGCATCTGTATTCGGTGTTATTGAGGTCGCAGCCGTCAGCGGGAGTGGTCTCGGCGATATAATAAGTATGATCGGTGCTGAGCGTGTCTCCGCTGAATATCACATAATATTTTCCGCTTGACGAGGGAGCGGGATGTGCATCGGCAATTGGGTGATCTCTGTCAATATTTCCGTTTGCGTCCGAATCATAGAGTGTAAATACAGCGTTTGCCGCATTACTGCTGTTTTTGCCGTTAACTGTTTTGATTATCTTAATGTCCTGAGGCGTAACGGTACCGGTACCTGACCCTGAATTATAGCTGTTGACAACGGTGACAGACTTGTTTATTCCTGCACTGTATGAGGTGCTGTCGGTCAGTGTGAAGGTCCTTTCCGAGTAGGTGGTCGTATAATCTGCAACGGTCTCCTCGGTAATAGTGTATTTGCGGGGAGTTCTTACAAGTATTTCATTACCGCTGCTGTCGGTTGATCTGGAATAGGTGAACAGGGGAAGATCGGTAAATTCCGCAGATGCATCCAGACTGCCGATCGTACGGCTGTTGTATGATGCGCCTGTTTCATCTGTCAGAGTAAATGTGATATTTGCGGGACGAGTTGAATTATCCGCTTCATTTTTCCATTCCTTGAAAACCGTCAGCTTACCTGTTTCATTGGTTTGTGCGGTAAATCTGTTTGTAATGTCAATAACACATACCGCATCACTGACGGAGCTGCCGATAGATATTTTGTGCGGAAGGTTTTCTTCGTTGGTCACCGATATATTCGATGAACTGTCAGAGTCGATTTGATATGTTGCCGAATAACCGTCAATGCTTATTTCGCTTACGCTGTATGAGTATCTGACCTTGCCCGTAACATTGTCGTTTGAATACAATGGCAGGTCGCTGATCGAGTATGACCATGTATCGTCAGACTGTACATCGGGATAGATCGTGTATTCCTTGTAGAATGGTTCGGACTCGGTCTCGTGAGCTTCACCGCCGGTATTCGGAGTCACATACTTTATGACCTTGAGCTTGATCTTTATCATCGAAGGACGAATGGAGGCGGTATCGTCCGACCAGAATTTTTTGCCCTTGATGGTCAATGAATATCCGGTCTGATCAAACGTATAATCGCCCTTTGAACGATATGTTCCTTCATCAAGGCATGTGGAGCTGCCGATGCTGTTGGAGCCGCCGAGCGTTACCGAAACAGTGTTGCCGAACATGCTTCCGATCTCGCTTTCGGTGTATGAATCGCTGAGGTATATCTGTTTTACCTTGACCTTGTACCTGATAGTATAGGCAGTCTCATCATGAAGCCCCGTTATGCTGATCTGTTTATTGGCGCTGTCGTATGAGAAAGTACCGTCGTCGGGTGAAATTGAGATACTGTCTGTCACATATTCAAGATTTGAACCGAGCGTATCGGATGCGTCGAATGGATCTCCGCCGTTGAGTCTGAGGCATTCCTTGTTGATCTCGACTGTATAGACAGCATAGTAGTTCGGATCTTCCGAGCCTGCTGAAGGCTTCTGTGTTCCCGATACAAACTTGTTGACAACATCGGTGCTGTCGGGAGTGAGGACCTGAAATGCGGGAGCTGTGGTATATTCTGTGCCGTCGTTGATAGTTATTTTAGCCTCGTTGGTGTAGGTCCTTGCAATATTGCCCGTAAGCCAGCTTATGTATTCCGAATCCGTCATCTGTGTTATGAAGGCAATATCTATAGCCTTTGAATCGCTTCTGTTAAGAACGTCGGCCATTTCAGCGGTCACGTTGATAATTATCGTGATCACGCCGTTTGCCTCGGATACGGATACACAGTCTGCATAGGCGTTGTTCGGGTCGAACCAGTACGGATTTGCTGCGTTTACCGCCAAGCTGCCGGGAACAAATTCCAGTCCGTTCTGAAGAGTATCCGTGAGCTTTATCACATCGCCCGCCTGATAGCTTTCGCCCTTAGTCACGGCGATATGCCATGCCATAGCGCCGGTAAGTGCATCCTTGCCGATAAAGCTGATATTGTTTAATGAGTAAGCTTCTTTTGTGCCTGGGATAGCGTATACTGCCGAGCCGCTGTCTGAAGCCGATGTGTTGTCACTGAATTTTATATTGACAGTTGTGGTATTTGTGACCTTTGAGATATCGTTTGACGGAGTTGTGTAGACCAGCTTGATAGTTTCGTTTCTGTTATTGTTGATAAATGCGGTATTTGTAATGCTGAGCTGGAACTGCTGATCGCTGTACCAGCCTCTGCTTCCGACTTCGGACAGAGCATGGCTGATGTTATTGCTGTCGATCACGGTAAATACGGTGCTGTCGGTGAAAAAGCTGCTGTAGACGTTCATATAGTCGCTGATATCGATGCTGCTGATATTATCGACGTTGGGAATGTCTATGGACACGGTCCAACTGATATTGCCGTTTTCGGAGGAGCAGCTCTTAGAGACGAATTTACCTATTGTTCCGGGGATAGTCACCCATTTTTCGGAGCTTTGTGTGCAGCTGTCTTCATATGTGAGCTGAGCCTTGTTGCTTACGGATTTATTGACAGGGGAATTCTTGCAGCTGTCGGGGACATCTGTCTCATATTCAATGGTGCAAACTCCGTCAGTGAATTTGCTTTTATCTAATGTAA
>JBJFHQ010000295.1:0-1908 GCA_051893755.1 Oscillospiraceae bacterium | reverse complement strand
CTTTTTGACAAGCTGGACGAGCTTAAAGCCAACATCGAAAATTCAGAAATGAGTGAAAAGGACAAGGTCACTCTTCTGAAAAACATTCAGAACCTGAGAAATCAGAAGGTGAATATCCTGATAACAGGTGCCACGGGCTGCGGAAAAAGCTCCACTATCAATGCTCTTTTTGAAAAGGAAATCGCAAAGGTGGGCGTAACTCCCGACCCCGAGACCATGACCATCGAGAAGTATGAGTATGATAATCTTATCCTCTGGGACAGTCCCGGTCTGGGTGACGGCAAGGAAAACGATGTGCGTCATTCAAAGAATATCATCAAAAAGCTTACCGAAACCGATGCCGACGGAAATGCTCTTATCGACCTGGTGCTTGTTATCATTGACGGAAGCTCCCGAGACTTAGGAACATCGTATCAGCTTATCAATGAGGTCATTATCCCCACAATGGGCAAGGACAAATCAAGCAGGATACTTGTTGCGATAAATCAGTGCGACATCGCCATGAAGGGCAGACACTGGGACCACGAAAATAACAGACCCGAGCCTGCGCTTACCGAATTCCTTGATATGAAGGTAAAGTCGGTCCATGACAGAATAAGGGAAGCGACAGGCGTTGATATTACACCTATTTATTATTGTGCGGGCTATAAGGACGGCGATGAAGTTCAGCGTCCCTACAATCTGTCAAAGCTGATGCTTTTCATTATCGAGCATTCGCCTAAGGAAAAGCGGCTGGTTTATGCTCAGAATATGTCGAAAGACCCCGATGTATGGAGAGATAACGACGAGATCAGAGATTATCACAAGCAGATCAGAAATTCATTTGCGGAAACCTTCCAGAGCAGCTTAAGCAAGGGCGTGGAAACAGGCTCCGAGATCGGAGAGGCATTACTCGGAACGCCCGGAAAGGTCCTCGGCGGACTTATCGGCGGCGCAGTCGGTGCTATCGGTGGTCTGATCAGCGGTATATTTGGCGGATTTGGCAGCTGGTTCTGATGAAGTCACAGAGGAACGCTGCTTGGCTGATAAGCCGGCGTCCTCTGAAATATAGGTGATATAATGAATAAAAATTACAGAAACGGTGAGATCGACGAAAAGCTAAGAAACGCAGAATTTCGTCCCCTTGATGTTATGGTGACGGGCTGCACAGGCGCGGGAAAATCAACGACTCTGAATTCTCTTTTTGAGAAGAACGTCGCAGGAGTAGGTCACGGTGCAGACCCGTTTACAATGTCCGTAACGTCCTATCGCTTTACCGATAATATCCGCCTGTGGGATACTCCGGGACTGGGCGACGGCGTTGAGATCGACCGCCGCCACGAAAAAAAGCTGATAGACTGCTTATGGAAAACCTGCGTGATGGACGGCAAAAGATACGGTCTTATCGACCTCGTGCTTGTCATCGCAGACGGTTCGGTGCGTGACCTGGGAACGGCGTATCATCTTATCAAGGATATCATCGTTCCGAATATTCAGCGGGACAGGATACTTGTTGCAATAAATCAGGCTGATATGGCAATGAAGGGTCATCATTTTGACTATGACTCCCGCATGCCCGATTCAACACTGAAAAGCTTTCTGGAGGAGCAGGCTGTTTCGGTGCAGAAACGCATACATGAAGCCACGGGCGTAAAAATAATCAAGCCTGTTTATTATTCCGCCGAATATAATTACAACATTGAGAAGTTCTATGATCTTATCGTAGACAATATACCAAACGAAAGACGACCTCTTGATTTTTAAAGGAGAATAGCTATGGAAGAAAGAATTTACGGAACAAGTCAGCAGTACAGTGAATATTACAGAGCAAGAAATATGAGCGACAACAACGCAAAGGGTCAGGCAATGAAAATGCTTGCCGAAAGCGGATTTGCTCCTGCCGAATACTGGATGGCAACGGCATATCTT
>JBJFHQ010000294.1:0-8936 GCA_051893755.1 Oscillospiraceae bacterium | reverse complement strand
GAAATATGGGTTTTTATCTTGACAAAGGGATATTATTATGATATAATAAATCAAATGATGTAAAACGAACGTATTAACAGATATAGTGATCAGGGGTATATCATGCGACAAACTACAGAATTGCCGGGACTCAAAAAGAAATCGTTCAGCATGTTTTTCGGCGGAGGGGAAATATGGTTTGAGCATCTGGACGGGATCTATGATCAGACCGAGCTTGCAATTGAAAAGCTTATGAACGATTCAAAGCAGTTCTGCCGTCCGTCTCTGCCTTCGCTCATTGCTGTCAATGTTGATGAAACAGTTGTCTCGGATGAGCTTATCGACGCTGTTTCCGACAGGCTCCTTAATAGCTGTAAACGATTTACAAGAGTGGCGATAGTGGGCGCAGACAGCACTTCGGTGCGGAAATTCAAAAGGTCCTTTCGTGAGGCACCGTTTGCTCTTTATTTCACAAATGATTTTGAAAGGGCAAAGGAGTGGCTTGTGGGAGAGGGATTATGACAGATGGATCGTCACAAATAAAGGGAGATGCGTATTATGGGGGAAAAGTGGGTCTTATGTCCCGTTTGCGGCGGAAAAACAAGGGTGAAGCTTCGGGAGGATACGGTGCTGATAAATTTTCCGCTGTTTTGCCCGAAGTGCAAATCTGAGAATATAATAAATGCGGAAAAACTTAGGGTGAAAGTGCAGAAAACAGTTCAGACTTCGGTATAATAATCCGATTTACAAATAAACAGAGCCGGACGCAAAGACGCAGAGCCATTTAAATCAAGCTGTAATATACGGCTTAAAGCCTGTGGAGGGGATCTTATGGAACTTTTAGCGGAAAACGAACGCAGCGCCAACAAAGCGGCTGCAAAGGTAATGCGTATCACTGTGATAGTCTTTGCGGCGGTGCTGCTGCTGGATATTCTGGGCATATTTACAGTTAAGCTCGGCGTAATGATCGCTTCATACGTGATAGGATCTTTGCTGCTTCTGATACCTACCTTTATCGTGAATGTCAGAAAGATGAACGACAGCTGGGTCAAGTATGTCATTGTGATCTGTGCGATGCTGTTTACGTCTGTGATATCAGCTACGCTGTCCTATCATGGCGTGATAATTTATGTCTATCCGATAGCTATCGCGAGTCTGTACTTCTCGGGCAAGCTGAATAATTTTTCCCTTATTATAACCATAATCGGCGTGTCTGTCGGACAGTGCATAGCTTACAAATACGACTTTGTTACCGACCATAACTTCACCACCGTCAAGGGTCTGGTCCTGTTCGGTATTCTTCCCCGTGCAATGAGCCTTTTTGCGGTTTCGGCAATATTCACCATGCTCTGCCGCAGGACAGCTGATATGCTGGGGAATCTCATGGGCGCAGAGCAGCAGAGACTTATGCGTGAGAAGTCCATGGAGGTCTCCAGAAAGCTTCTCGATACCGTGACCGAGCTCGATAAGATATCCGCTGCTGCTGCGGAGGCGAACCGCCGAATTGCAGACGAGTCGGAAAGCGTTATGCGTGACAGCGAGACCAATTCCGAGTACATAAAGTCTGTTGAAGAAAATATGAGCGTCATTTCAAAGAGCCTGAACGATCTGTCCGAAATGAGCAGGAGCATCGCAGAATCTGCGGAGCGTTCGGACGAGATAACAGCCGATAACGATATCAAGATCACGGCGGCTTCCGACAGCATGAACGAAATATGCAGGGGCACCGACGAGAGCAGAGAGATCATCTCCCGCCTTTCGGAGCAGTCCAAGCAGATCGCAGATATATCCGATGTTATTACGGGGATATCCATGCAGACCAATATCCTTGCACTGAATGCTGCAGTCGAGGCGGCTCACGCAGGGGAGAACGGCACAGGCTTTGCAGTGGTGGCATCTGAAATAAAGGAACTTTCCGAGCAGACAAAATCTGCGGCTGCGGAGATAAGCGATATAATCGTCGGTGTTACCGACAGCATCTCGGGCGCAGTGGCAGCTATGGAAAAGAACTCAGCGCTTACCCGCGATGGAATGAACAGCATGGAGCAGATGAGGATATCCGCAGGACAGATCAGCATTTCCAACCGGGATATATCAGGACATATTGCAGATATGTACAAGATAATGGGCAGCGTTGCGGCAAACGGAGAAAATGTTTCAAGGAAGCTTGTGACGGTCAGCGGAAATATCGAAAACAACTGCGGAGCTGTGCAGCACGTAGCTGCGGCGATTGAAGAAAACAGCGCAGGTACGGAAAATCTCGGATATATGGTCAAGAATATCAAGCAGATGGCAGAGGAGCTGGAAAGACTGACAGAATAAATGCAGGAAAAAGGAATGATTCGTTATCATGGAACATATAAAGCTTCAGACAGGCTGTCTGGCGGTGCTGTTATACGTTGCATTCATCTATGTGCGCGAATGCAGAAGAAATCACAGCAGCCTGAAGGATACTCTTTTTGATGAACTGCTTATTCTCGGGATAGCGTCTGTATTTTTTGACGGAGTCACAGCATATGCCATAAATGATGAGAATTTGATATATACCACATTCAACAAGATTTTTCATGGACTTTTTCTTACCAGTCTGGATGCGGTCATATTTGTGTTCTTTTTGTACATGCTTCATATTACGGGAGCTTTTCCAAAGAAGAAGACAGTTAAGGGGCTGATCTTTCTGCCCTTTGTATTGAATATCATCGTAGTGTTCTGCTGTTCGTCCTCGCTCGAGTATATCAAGGGTGAATATACCAATTACTCAATGGGTGTATCTGTATATACATGTTATATTATGGCTGCAGTTTATACAATTATGTCCATAATTATTTTTGTCAAGCGCTGGAATTACATCGAGGCTCATAAGCGTGCATGCGTATTGACATATTTATTCATGCTTGCGGCGGTATCTATAATTCAGATGATCATTCCCGAGATTTTATTATCGAGCCTTGGAGTAACGATGTTTGTCATCGGCGTGTATATGAATTCCGAGGACCCTGCTTTAAGGACTTTGTCGCAGCTGCATACCGAAACGGTGATGAGCTTTGCGAACCTTATCGAAAACCGCGACAACAGCACCGGCGGACATATCAAGCGCACCAGCCGATACGTGCAGCTCATAGCCGAGGAGCTCCAGCGCAGAGGATATTACAGCGATGTTATCACTAAGGATTTCATATCCAATCTTCTGAAGGCTGCGCCTATGCACGATATCGGAAAGATATCCGTTCCCGACGCCATACTCCAGAAGCCCGGCAAGCTCACCGATGAGGAATTTTCGGTGATGAAGCTCCATACCGTAAACGGCGGCAGGATTATCCTTGAGACCTTCCGCAATCTGGGCAATGAGGAATATCGGAAAATGGCGTATGAGGTGGCGCGCTATCATCATGAAAAATGGAACGGCAGAGGCTATCCTGAGGGACTTGAACGCAAGGAGATACCTCTTTCTGCGAGGATAATGGCTGTTGCTGACGTGTTCGATGCAGTGTCTGAAAAGCGCTGCTACCGTGATGCGATGCCGCTGGACAAGTGCTTTGATATAATCAGACAGGGCAGCGGACAGGATTTTGACCCGCTTATAGCCGAGACTTTTCTGGATATACGCGACAGGGTGGAAGAGGTCCATGCAGAGTTTGCGGCAGAAAGCAGAGCAGAGCTGTCCGAGACAGCAGATACATAATAAAACGGCATATCCGCACAGGGTATGCCGTTTTGATATTATAATGTTTTCGTATTCTCCTTAAGGATCCGTCCCTGTTTGAGAAGCTCGTGGAGAGTGTCCGCGTCGTTGTCGTTAATGGCGTTGCGGTACTCTGTGAGCCTGTCGATGATATAATCTATCTCGAACACAAGAGGCTCCTTATTCATAAGAAACAGGGGAGTCCACATATCCTCGTTGAGCTTTGCCACGCGGGTAAGGTCCTGGAAGCTTCCTGCGGAAAAGCCCAGCTGCCGCTGATGAGTGGGGCTTTTTATGTACGCATTGGAGACCACATGGGCAAGCTGGCTGGTAAATGCGATTATGGAATCGTGGTCCTCGGGAGTAGTCTTTACCACCTTTTTGAAGTGGATAGCGTATGCGAAGTCCTCCAGCAGATTGACCACCTTTTCGGGAGTTTTTTCTGTGGGGGTCATGATAAAGCTTGCGTTGTCGAACAGATTGTCAAGGGAGTATTCATAGCCCGAAAACTCACGTCCTGCCATGGGATGAACGCCCACGAAGGTCACGCCGTGCTCTGCCAGAACAGGCTCAATTGCCGAGACCACTGCCTTTTTGACGCCGCAGACATCTATGACGATGCTGTCCTTCTTGAATTTAGCTGCATTTTCTATGCAGTAATCTATGCACTTGTCGGGGAAAAGTCCGATAATGGTGATATCGGCGGTGCTCACGTCCTTGTCCTCGTAGTCTATCGCGCCCTGTGAGACAGCCATTCTTATGGTTTCAGGATTTGTGTCGATACCGCTTACGATGTGGTCGGTATGCTTTTTTATGTGCTTGCAGAGGGAGCCTCCGATAAGTCCCAGTCCAACAACGGTTGTTTTCATTTTATATACTTCCTTTGTATGATTTTGCTGATAGCTCTTTATATTATAAACCATTATGCACAAAATGTCAAATATGGATATGCTGAAAAATATTTTAAAAAACTATTGACAGATATATCACGGTGTGATATAATGCTAATTATAAAAAATATGTCACAGTGTGATATACGAAAGCGGTGAGCTGACAGGCTTGAACACAGATAAAGATCTTGAAAAATTTATACAGGCTCATCTTCCTATGACGGAGACCGCATTTTATATGCTGCTGTCGCTGCAGGTCCCGAGACACGGCTACGGCATCATTAAATACGTGGAGGAGCTGACCGAGGGCAGGATAAAGCTGGGCTCGGGTACTATATACGGAACAATAAATAAAATGATAAAAAGTGAGCTTATCGAGGTTTACGATGACAGCGACAAGAAGATAGTTTACGTCATAACCGACAAGGGGAGAGCTTTGCTTGCAGCAGAAAAGGAGCGTATCCTGCATCTGTACAGAGACTCGCTTACTGCGGACGACGGCAGCTTCGGAAGCAATGGGGGTGATGAAGAGTGAGTATAGTTAAACATAAACCATTTTACTGGGTCGATATTTTCAAAACAGAAAAATATCTTTCCGACCTCAGCGCGGACGGGCTTTTTCTGTGCAGGATGAATTTCTTTACGGGTGATCTCTATTTTGAAAAGGGCGAGCCCTGCCGGAAAAGCTATATTATCAGAAGAAGTCCCAAATGCGGCGGAGCTGTTCCGCGGAAAATGCGGGAGGACGGCTGGCGCTCGGTATGCGGCAGCAGGAACAACTACGCCGCCGAACATGACGGAGAGATAAGCATAACACCCTCCTGCCGCAGCTACCGCAAGATGATAAGCGTATTGAAATTCTTGTGCTTTTATATTGCACTGTTTTTCACAGGTTTTATATCCGGCTTTATGGCGGGCTTTACCGAGGACGGTATCCCCGTTAAGGGTGACGAGGGTTACATCTCGTTTTGGATTATCCTTTCTGTCACGGCTCTTATAACCGCTGCGGTGATCATAGGCTGTGTTCTCGCTTATATCAGGCTTAGAAAATGCGGAAAGCTCTACGATAACATTCTCAAGGTGGAGACGGATATCGACTTTACCATTCCCAAGGAGAATTTCATCTACACAAAGGCGGAAGAAAAGCAGCTGCGCCGTGAAAAAAAGCTTGTGAGAAAATTCCGCATAGGCTGGTATCTTTCTCCCGATATGACTGAAAAGTATGTGGAGGAAATGGAGCGAAAAGGTTGGAATTTTTATCGCTTCGGAAAGTTCGGTATCATATTTTTCTTTATTAAGGGCAGCCCGAGAAATGTCAGGTTTGCGGTGGATTATCAGAACGATATCTCCGACGAGTATCTGCTGTCTAATATGGAGGCGGGCTGGAAGCTGCAGTTCAAATCGGTGACAAAGGTGGGAGGATATATAGTCTGGCTCAAGGAATACGAGGGCGAGCCTCCGCAGTTTTATTCCGACGGCGATTCAATGCTGCGCCATGCGAGAACGGTGATGATAACCTATCTGTGCATATACATTCCCTGTCTGTTCATCTACGGAGAGATGCTGTTCAGCGCTGATCTCGGCAGCGAGAGCTTCCGGGACGGATTTCTTCTGGGAGCGGTACTTGCCCTGCTTATTGAGATAACCGTTATCATTATTCTGACAGTGGGATTTTATCTGCGCATCCGAAAAAAATGCAAGGGCGAGTTTTAGCCTTTACATAAATTTATTTACAAGGAGAATCAACATGGAGCAAACAGAAAACTTTAATATGGGAATGGTTCAGCCGTCCCCCGACGAAGGCGGATATCGTCACCCGTCCTTTGTAAAAAGGGAGATAGCAAGAGTATATAACCGCACGGGCGGAGCACTCCTGATACACTATCTGATCTTATTTGTTATTCAGATAGCAGTCTTAGGCTGCATGGGATATTATCAGTTTATTAGGGATATGGCTATGGGAAATGAGGTCGATGCGGGCAGACTGGGATTAATGATGCTCGTATCAACGGCGGTGTCATATATTATCGCAAATGTAAGTGCGTACTTTATTGGCCTGCATTTTTCCCGCAGACTTAAAGGCTCCTCGGATATGTTTCAAAGATCGGAGCTTGGACCGTCGGTCATTATCCCCGCTATGCTTGCGACTGTGGGTATACAGGGAATCGTAATTATTATCCAGTTACTGTATATAAATATTACGGGAGATCAGGGAATGTCGGAAGCAACGTCGAGCTTGCTGTCATTCGGAGATGACACTCTGACCAATGTGCTGCTGTTTATCTATATGGTGATACTGGGGCCTGTTACCGAGGAGCTTGTTTTCCGCGGAATGGCGCTTAAAAACTTCAGTGCGGTAAGCCGTCGGTTCGGCATAATCATGTCGTCGATAGCTTTCGGACTTTTCCACGGAAATGTTCTGCAGTTCATTACTGGTTTTGCCCTCGGAATGTTTTTCAGCTATATCGACATCAAGGCAAATTCGATCGTACCGTCGATTATACTTCACATATTCAATAATCTTACAAGTGCGCTGATAAATCTGATTTTTGCAGACGCCTCCGCAGAAACGATAGCGATCGTAAATGTTGTTTATATTGCCGCAGATATCGTACTCGGAATTATCGGATTTATCCTTCTCAGGAAAAAGCTTTTCGGAAAGAATGAACAGCCCGAGGAAGGCAGTGAGCCGAAGCATGAGGTTTACGCCGAATTTCTCGCCGAGGAAACACGGGGAATGGACGGTCTTACATGGAAAACTGCCGCAAAATCGCCCTGTCTGTGGATATTTGCGATTTTCTATATTCTGATGATAATTTCACCGATGCTGCTTTCGGCTCTTGTTTCAAAGTATCCTGCTTTCTTTAGCTAATGATAAAAGCTCTGCTGTGAATAACGGCGGAGCTTTTATTATCGGTCAAAATATTATGCAAATGTAAAATTAATATTAACAATTGTAAAATGTTAAAAAATTAACTATCAATGTCATTGACAAAATGCGAGAAAAAAGATATAATTAATTGTGTATATTATCAAGCTTTGCAATATTGCAGAAAGGAATGAATCTTTATGGGACTTACACTCACAGAGAAAATTCTCAAAGCTCACCTTGTTGACGGCGAGTTTGTCAAAGGACAGGAAATCGGTATCAGGATCGACCAGACCCTTACTCAGGACGCTACGGGAACAATGGCGTACCTTGAATACGAGGCAATGGGCGTGCCGAGAGTAAAAACAGAACGCTCGGTGGCTTATATCGACCATAACACCCTTCAGTCGGGCTTTGAAAATGCAGACGACCACAGATTTATCGGTTCGGTTGCAAAGAAACACGGAATCTATTTCAGCAGACCCGGCAACGGTATCTGCCATCAGGTGCATCTTGAGCGCTTCGGTATCCCCGGAAAGACCCTTATCGGCTCGGACAGCCATACTCCCACAGGCGGCGGAATCGGCATGATCGCTATCGGCGCAGGCGGACTTGATGTGGCTGTTGCTATGGGCGGCGGCGCTTACTATATTACATACCCCAAGATCGTCAAGGTAGAGCTTACAGGCAGGCTTTCTCCTTGGGTAGCAGCTAAGGACGTTATCCTCGAGGTGCTCCGCAGAATGTCCGTAAAGGGTGGCGTGGGCAAGGTCATCGAGTAC
Source organism: Oscillospiraceae bacterium (assembly GCA_051893755.1). GTDB lineage: Bacteria > Bacillota > Clostridia > Oscillospirales > Ruminococcaceae > RGIG4694. Next base: position 734 of record JBJFHQ010000294.1, on the reverse strand, counting down.
TGCGGTGAGGGTGTTGCGACTCTCTCCGTTCCCGAAAGAGCTACTATCACAAACATGGGCGCAGAGCTGGGTGCTACTACTTCGATCTTCCCCTCCGACGAGGTTACAAAGAAATTCCTCGAGGCTCAGAAGAGAGGCGAGGTATGGACCGAGCAGAAGGCTGACGAGGACGCAGTTTACGACGAAGTCATCGAGATCAACCTTTCCGAGCTCGTTCCGCTGGCAGCATGTCCTCACTCTCCCGACAACGTAAAGAGCGTTGCGGAGATCGGCAAGCTTAAGATAGATCAGGTCTGCATCGGCTCCTGCACAAACAGCTCGCTGCTGGATATGCTTAAGGTAGCCTACATCTTAAAGGGCAAGACCGTTCACCCCGATGTATCGCTTGCTATTGCTCCCGGTTCAAAGCAGGTGCTCAATATGCTTGCACAGAACGGCGCACTTTCTACTCTTATCGACGCAGGCGCAAGAATACTCGAGAGCGCATGCGGTCCCTGCATCGGTATGGGACAGTCTCCCAACTCAAAGGGAATCTCTCTGCGCACCTTCAACAGAAACTTTGAGGGACGCTCCGGCACAAAGGACGGTCAGATCTATCTGGTATCTCCCGAAATGGCAGCAGCTTCCGCTATCACAGGCTATCTCACCGACCCCAGAGAGCTTGGCGATATGCCCGAGTTCGTTCTTCCCGATGAGTTTGTGCGTGCCGACGAGGATGTTCACTTTCCCCTCGG
>JBJFHQ010000293.1:0-1917 GCA_051893755.1 Oscillospiraceae bacterium | reverse complement strand
TCATAAAGACAAGCACTCCGGGGACATCAGGCATAGTTCCGATATCGCCTTTTTCGGTGCACTTTGATCGCATACCATTTGCGCTGACGTCCTGCGAACTGTTGTAAACAGGCTTTGATGTAGCTGATTCGGACCACAGATAGCCCTTTATCAGTCCTACGCAGTCATGCACCCTCTTGCCGTACTGCGATGCGAAATTATTATAAGGAGTCCCCTCCCATTTGTAATACTGCGGGTACTGCTTTTTCTTGCTCTCGTACAGCGCCGCTGTTCCGATGTTGCCAAAGGTGCCGTACCGAACCATGTGATGCCGAGATTTCCTTCGGGATAAAGTACGACCACATTGTCGGAAATATACTGCTGAGGCTTGCCGTTTTCGTCCTTGTAACGCTTGCTATATACTGTCAGTTCTACGCCTGTCTGCTGCTTGATGTACGTGATAGCATTTGCGGTATTGACCGTGCTCACACCGCCCGACATTACGTAGATGTTCTTTTTCAGCACATCGTTCTGTGTGATCTTGTTCATCTGTGTGCGCGAAACGATTCCCTTTGTGGGACGAACGCCTGTGTCGTCCTCGATCCTGTCAAGGCACTCGTTGATATATCCGCAGATGTCAAAGTCGGTGCTGTTGAAATTTGTCTCGGTGAACTTGTGGGCTTCGGGTACGCCGTAATCGTAATTGTATTCCTGTCCGTTGTCGGCGAGAACGACTGTGCCCGTGGATATCGCCATTGCTCTCATGCGTTCACGTGTAGCGGCAGCGCCCTCGAGGAGCTGGACTGTATCGGCGAATACTCTGTTCATCACAGCGTCGATGTAGGTCTGATTGCCTGTCTGCAGGACCATGTTGAGCTCCTGACGAAGCTTTTCATCTACTGTCAGGCTCTCCTTGAAGAAGGGCATCTCTGCCTGCATCTTGTCAAAGCCGATGCGGTTTCTGGGCACTGCCTTAGCATCGAATGACGATGTTTTCAGCACAACGGGAAGTCCGCTGGAGCCCTTGATATAGCTGAGGTCAAGTCCGAGCTTCTTATCGCTGGGGAAGAGAGCTTCCAGCATATAAGGATCTCTGTCCTTTGTCATGGTCTCCCAGTAGCCCTTGATCTCGCCGGACTTGACTAAATCGAAAATAGTCATTATTTAATGCCTCCAATCATTTTAAAAATGTTACCTTGCCGCTAAGCAGCTTTTTCGCGTTCGAGGTGAGCTTGCTGATAACGTCATCGTCAAGATTATTCAGATTGACAAATCCGAATATCAGCAGCGTGCCGTTGTTATTGCCGCTTGTGACGTCCACATCGTGGAGCAGTACGCCTGCGATGTCGGAAGCGTCCGAGCCTGCCACGGTGAAAGCCGTGTTTCTCGCTTCAAGGCTTCCCACAAGGGGAGTGCCTGCCTTTACGATCTTCCTGCCTTCGCTGTTTGCGGTGATGCCGGAACTGCTGACTACTACGCCCACAGACATCGCGGGAGCGGTCCCGAATAAAATCTGCTTGGGCGTTACTGCCGAGGTCTTTTTAAATCCCTGCATAAAAATTCACTCCTTCATTTTTTCGTGTTAGATCTTCTGTCCTCTGGCGATCCTGCTTTTTGCAAGCCGTTCGCCGTAGCCTTCGGTAATTCCTGCCGCAGGCTTGTTTCCGATAGGATTTCCGGTGCCGCCCGATTCGGTTTTTCTGAAAAATCCCGAATAAGCCGCGTTTTCCTTAAGGGAATTAATAACGGATTTAATGTCGTTATTTTCGTCCGTTTTTGTGGCAGCTATCGCCGCAAGCTCCGATACTGTTTCGGGATTTGCTCCGAGGGACAGGGCTTCTATCTGTGCCTTGAGCATATCATTTTCCTTGGAAACAGTGTCGAGGCTCTGCTTGTAATTCGAAGCCGTTTCTGTTGCCTTCTGCAGGTCGGATTTGC
>JBJFHQ010000292.1:0-8975 GCA_051893755.1 Oscillospiraceae bacterium | reverse complement strand
ATCGCCACGCTGTCACATGCGGCGATATATCCCGCCTCCCACTATGTTGTTAACAAGGAAAAGATACATGCTGCCGCCGAAGAGATCGAAGCCGAATTGAAGGAGCGCATAAAATATTTCAAGGACCACGATCAGCTCATCGAGGCACAGCGCATCGAACAGCGCACCCTGTACGATATCGAAATGCTTGAAGAGATAGGCTTCTGCAAGGGCATCGAAAACTATTCGAGGATACTCTCGGGACGTGCTCCCGGAAGCACTCCCTATACCCTTCTCGACCACTTCCCCGATGACTATGTTCTGTTCGTGGACGAGAGCCATGTATCGCTCCCACAGGTAAGAGGAATGTCCGCAGGCGACCGAGGCAGAAAAAATGTCCTCATTGATTACGGCTTTCGTCTGCCGTCTGCGCTGGACAACCGTCCGCTTAATTTCGACGAGTTTCAGTCGAAGATAAATCAGGCGATATACGTTTCCGCTACTCCCGGCGATTTTGAAAAGGAACACTCCTCTCAGATAGTGGAGCAGGTCATCCGTCCTACGGGACTTATCGACCCCGAGATAATCGTAAAGCCGGTCGAGGGACAGATAGAGGACCTGCTGTCCGAGATAAACATGAGGACCGCAAAAAGAGAGCGCGTCCTCGTCACAACTCTCACCAAGAAAATGGCGGAGGATCTCACCGACTTCCTCACAGGCATGGGCGTGAAGGTCAGATATATGCACCACGACATCGACACTATCGAGCGAATGGAGATAATCCGAGACCTGCGCTTAGGCGAGTTTGATGTGCTGGTGGGTATCAACCTGCTCCGTGAGGGACTGGATATCCCCGAGGTATCTCTTGTGGCGATACTTGACGCCGACAAGGAGGGCTTCCTCCGTTCGGAAAGCTCGCTGATACAGACCATAGGACGCGCTGCCCGCAACAGCGAGGGCAAGGTCATAATGTACGCCGATTCGGTGACCCGCTCCATGGAGAACGCGATCACCGAAACAGAGCGCCGCCGCAGCTTACAGATGAAGTACAACGAGGAACACGGCATCGTGCCGAAAACTATCATCAAGGACGTAAGAGATGTCATCGAAATTTCCACAAAGGAAGAAACATCGAAAAAGACCTCAAAGAAAAAGCTGACCGAAAGAGAGCGGCAGGAGCTTATCGAAAAGATGACGATCGAAATGAAAAACGCCGCGAAAATGCTTGAATTTGAGCATGCGGCATTCCTGCGCGACAAGATCAAGGAGCTTAAGGGGAAAAAATAATCTGCGTTTTTAGATTTGCGGCTGACTATCTCAGCCGCATTTTTTGTATTATTTAAAAATCACGGCGCATAATAACTCTATCCTAAACTTTTATGAAAGGATAAAGTTGATATGAAAGATAAAATATTTGCGGTGCTGCAGCGTATCGGACGTTCCTTTATGCTGCCCATCGCAATTCTTCCCATAGCGGGGCTTCTGCTCGGAATAGGAAGCTCCTTTACCAATCCTACCACGCTGGAAGCCTATGGGCTGACGGGAGTCATATATGAGGGCGGACTGCTTTACACCATTCTCGACATAATGAGTGAAACGGGAAACGTGGTCTTTGCCAATCTCCCGCTGCTCTTTGCCATGGGCGTGGCTATCGGCATGGCTAAAAAGGAAAAATCCACTGCCGCACTGTCGGCTGCGGTGGCGTACCTCATCATGAACACCGCCATAAGCGTAATGATAAGCGCATACGGCGGCGTGGAGGCAATGCAGGAAAACTCCACTGCCTCTGTTCTGGGCATAACTACTCTGCAGATGGGCGTATTCGGCGGTATCATCGTGGGACTGGGCACAGCCGCGCTTCACAACCGTTTCTATAAAATAGAACTGCCGCAGGTGGTGTCCTTTTTCGGCGGAACGAGGTTCGTTCCTATTATATGCTCCCTTGTCTATCTTATCGTCGGGATAGTTATGTTTTACATCTGGGGTTTTGTGCAGACGGGTATCTCGGGTCTGGGGAATCTGGTGCTGGAGTCAGGCTACGCAGGCACGTGGATATACGGCATCATCGAAAGAGCACTTATCCCCTTCGGACTTCATCATGTGTTCTACATGCCATTCTGGCAGACCTCTGTGGGCGGAACAGCTGTCATTGACGGAGTGACCGTTTCGGGTGCACAGAACATCTTCTTTGCGGAGCTGGCATCAAAATCCACCGAAGTCTTTTCCGTATCAGCCACAAGATTTATGAGCGGAAAATTCCCGTTTATGATATTCGGACTTCCTGCGGCAGCATATGCAATGTACAGGACTGCCCGCCCCGAAAAGAAAAAAGCGGTTGGCGGACTATTGCTCTCCGCGGCGCTGACCTCGATGATAACGGGCATCACCGAGCCTCTGGAGTTCACCTTCCTCTTTGTGGCACCCTCGATGTATGCAGTACACTGCGTACTGGCGGGCTTATCATATATGCTCATGCATATTTTCAACGTGGGCGTGGGCATGACCTTCTCGGGCGGACTTATCGACCTGACCCTTTTCGGGATACTTCAGGGCAATGCCAAGACAAACTGGATATGGATAGTCATTATCGGACTTTTCTACGCGCTGATATACTATTTCGTGTTCTATCTTATGATAACAAGACTGAACCTGAAAACTCCCGGCCGTGAAGCCGAGGGCGAGGAAACAAAGCTCTACACACGCAAGGACCTGAATGCACGCAATGAGGCTCTGAAAGGCAGCTCGCTCACAAGCGCGCTCATTCTGAAAGGACTGGGCGGAAAGGCTAATATTTCGGACATCGACTGCTGCGCCACAAGGCTGCGCGTTACCGTGGACGACCCTGCCGCAGCCGACGAGGCTCTTCTGAAGCAAAGCGGAGCAAGCGGCGTTATCCGAAAAGGAAACGGCATACAGGTGGTGTACGGTCCGAAGGTCTCGGTCATAAAGTCCGACCTTGAGGATTTCATGGACTCCCCCGATTCGGACAATATCGACAAGCTTCTGGAAAACGTCATGTCAAGCTCCGAAGCCGAAAAGGAGCATTCCGAAAAGAGCGGCAGCTCCGATAAGCTAATCTCTCTTGCCGCTCACATGAACGGAACGGCTATCCCCCTTTCGCAGGTGGAGGACGAGGCCTTTGCCTCGGGAGCGCTGGGAGACGGTGCGGCTATCGAGCCTTCCGAGGGAAAGCTGTACTCCCCCTGCGACGGCACCGTTGACACTCTTTTCGACACAAAGCATGCGGTCAGCATAAGGTCTGACAGCGGCGCGGATATACTCCTGCACATCGGAATAGACACCGTAAGCTTAGGCGGGAAATATTTCCTCGCCCATGTCGAAAACGGCGACAGGGTGAAAACCGGAGAGCTGCTTATCAGCTTTGACTTAAACGGCATCAGAAATGAAGGCTATAAGACCACAACTCCGCTTATCATCTGCAACAGCGATGAATATGATGACGTAAGTCTTGAAGCAGAGGGCATCATCTCTGCAGGGGATAGATTTTTGACTATATCAGGAAAGGAATAATATCGTATGAAACAGTTTGAATATGAAATAAAGGACGAAGTAGGTATCCATGCCCGTCCCGCAGGAATGCTCTCCAAAAAAGCAAAGGAGTTCAGAAGTGAGATAATTCTGGCAAGCGGCGGAAAATCTGCTGCAGCATCAAAGCTTATGGCTGTTATGGCGCTGGGAGTCAAGTGCGGCGACAGGGTGACTGTAACGGTAAGCGGCGAGGACGAGGAGACAGCTGCTGCTGAAATGGAAAAATTTTTCAAAGAAAATCTGTGATCCCATACTGCCTTATAGACAAAAATCGTCCGCTTACACAGCGGACGGTTTTTGCTTTTTCCTCAGGGAAACGATGGCTGCGCCTTTGAGCAGCACTTCCCAAGCAAATCAATAACGACTGCCATTCAGGAGAATTCAGGCAGCCGCTATCGGAAAAAGGAGAAAATATGAAAAATATGAAACGAAATAAGCTTATGTCAATTATTCCTTAACAGCTCCGTTTGTAAGTCCTGCGTAGATGTACTTCTGCAGGAAAAGGAAGATGATAAGAACGGGAACTGTACAAATGACGATACCTGCGAATATGATCTCCCACTTTGCGCCGTAGGGGCCCATGAAGCGGTACAGTGATGTCGATACAACAGAAAGCTCGTCGGAAGGCATATAGAGGTTTGCGGTATAGAAGTCGTTATAGATGCTGATTATCTTGATGATAAGCACTGTTGCGATAGCAGGCTTAAGGTTCGGAAGAATTATCTTGAAGTAGATAGTGAAATAATTCGCTCCGTCCATGTATGCACTTTCATCCAGCGAATAGGAGATGTTGTTCAGGAACTGGATAAATATGTAGATGGATATGATATCGGTACCGATGTAGAGAAGGATAGGTGCGCCCATTGTTCCTACGAGACCGAACTTGTTCATGATGCTGTAAACTGTTACCTGCATTGTGATGGAGGGGAAAAGCTGTGCGCAGAGGAATGCAGCCTTCATGACCTTTCCCATGAGCGTATTGAAACGCTGAACTACATATGCTGTCATTGTTCCGAGGATAACGGTGAAAAAGCATGAGATAACAAGGATTATCAGAGTATTTTTCAGACCCAGAAGCACCTTACCGTCAATAAACGCAGTCTTGTAGTTGTTCCACTCGATATGGGTGGGCAGCGCGAATACGTTTGATGAAAGGAACTCTCTGTTATCCTTGAGGGAGCCTAAAAATACTACTATCAGAGGAATAAATACTATCAGGCTTGCTACAACAAGAATGACGTATTTCATTGCATTGAAGAACTTATACTTGAACGCTGAGGAGTCGTAACCCGAACGGTCTCCCTTGCCTGCAGACAAGGAGTTGAAATTTTCTGCGGAAGCCATTTCTACTTTTCCTCCTTAAACGCAACTTTTTGAATTATAGTTACCACGACGATGATCAGGAACAGCACCACCGACATGGCACAGGCAAGCCCGACCTTATGGAATTTGAACGCCGTCTCTGTTGTTTCGATAACGAATGTGCTGGAACCGAAACGTCCGCCTGTAACAATGTAAGGAATATCGTAAACGCTTATTGCACCCTTGACCGCGAGTATCATCTGAAGAAGAATGATAGGCTTGATCTCGGGGAAGATGATATAACGGAAATTCTGGAAACCGTTGGCGCCGTCAAGAGACGCAGCCTCATATAGATCGGGCGAAACGGACTGTATCGCTCCGATGAACATTACAAGGTCCATACCGATATATCTCCAGATCGAGATAAATACCAGACAGATATTTACAAGACCTTCGGTGGAAAGGAACTTGACAGGGTCTCCGCCAAGCAGCGTAATTATCGTATTTAATGTACCGTCGGTATTGGTAACGCCGTCACCCTTCTGGAAGAAGCGGCGGAAAATAAGTGCTACCGCAACGGTATTGATCATGTAAGGGAAGAAAAGAACTCCCTTGAAGAAGTTTGAGAATCTGATCTTTGAACAAAGGATAGTAGCGAGAAACAGTGCAAGCGAAAGCTGGATAAAGGAACCTGCCAGATAGTACAGACTGTTTTTGAACGCTGAAAAATATTCGGGCGTTTCAAAGATCGTCTTATAATTCTGTAATCCGACAAATTCGACATTAACGCCGAACTGATCGCGCTTTTCAAGGCTGTAAGCGAACATGTTCGCCGCAGGAAGATAAGTGAAAGTGATCAGAAGAACAGTAGGTATCAGCAGGAATATGATAACTGTCAGCAGCTGCTGCCTGTAGATCCTTCCGAAGCGCTTATTTTTGGTAAGATTTGCTGTACCGGTCATTTAAGAAGCCCCCGAATGTAATATAATGCGTCATTATCCACGCAATTATCCGATTATAGCGTATATTGATCTGAATCCCGCCCCGCTCCCCGAAAGGGAAGCGGAATGGAATCCACGACAGCTCCGAGGAAGGCGAAGCCGTCTGTTTTGGTAAAAAAGGAAGAAAAATGATATGTAACAGCATGATGTAATGAAATTATGCAAACGATGATGTCGGCAGAACATGTCGGCAGTGCGCGTCAGAGCTCATGTCAATAAATTCTGTATCTTACCTTTCACGGGAATTATCCCGTGAAAGGATAGTCAGCTTATGTAAAATCAGCCAAGGATAGAATCTCTGGAAGCTGCCCATGCTGCGTTTGTATCAGCGCAGATAGTGTCATAAGCCTCTCTGCCCTGACCGCCGAATGCAGCCTCAGCCATTCTGAACTTGAAGTTTGTGGAAGCGTCGCCCCAAGGATCTACCTCAGACTCCTTAGCGATCTCGTCCCACTTGCCCTGGAGCTCGTCGGGGAATGCAGCCTCAACGAAGAGCTGAACGTTAAGCTCCTCGAAGGAGGACAGTGTATCAGGCATAGAAGCGGACTTAAGACCGGAGATCTCGCCTTCGTTCTGAGCAAAGCCGGAATCTGTGCAGAACCATCTTGCATATGCCATAGCTGCGTCGAGGTTAGCGGAATCCTTGTTAACGCTCATCATGTAGTCGTTGGAGGATACAGAGTAGATCTGTCCGTCAATGCTGTTGGGGAAAGGCATGTAGCCAACGTCAGCGCGGTCTGTGCCGACCTGATCGCAAGCCTCCTGGAACTGTGTGATAGCCCATGAGCCGAGAACCATTGTAGCGATCTTACCCTCTGCGAATGCGGGCTTGCAGCCCTCCCAGTCAGTTGTCATAGGATCTTCCTCGTGGAGAGAAGGATCAGCGTAGATGTCGAAGAGTGTGCCGTATACTGCGTCATAGGGGCTGCCCTCGGAGAAGAGGTCTGTCTTCTCTGTGAGGAGCTTTGTGTTGTACTCAGGATCTCCGGAAGCGCCTACAACGAGGGACTGCCACTGAGTGATGCACCATGATGCGTTATAGTTTGTGTAATAAGGAATTGCGTCTGTGTTCTCGCCGATCTGCTTGAGGCATGCGAGGAACTCATCTGTTGTCTTGGGAAGCTCTGTGATGCCTGCATCAGCCCATACTCTCTTGTTGTAGAGAACGCCGGAAGCTGTACCGCCTGTAGGAAGTGCGTAAACCTGTCCGTCTACGGAGTAGTTCTCCAGCCAGTAGTAATCCTTGGAGAGCTCGTCATAGGAGCCGAAGGATACGAAGAAGTTGGGGAGATCAGCCTGCTTAAGAGCCTGAGGAGTCATAACAACGTCGCCGTAGTTATCTGCCTGCATCATTGTTGCGATATCGTCCGCATAGTTTGTGAAGGACTGATACTCAACTGTTACATCAGGATAAAGTTCGTTGAAGCCCTTTGTGAGCTCAGCCATTGTTCCGTCCTGATCGCGGTCTGTACGGTGGTGGAGTACCTTAATAGTACCGGAAAGAGCTGCTGTGTCAGCGGAAGCCTCTGTTTCAGCTGCTGCGGTATCGTCTGCTGCTGCCTCTGTATCAGCTGCTGCATCTCCGTTATCGGCAGCTGCTGCTGTGTCGGCAGCTGTTGTTGTAGTGGAGTCTGTATTGTTGTCGCCGCATGCTGTAAATAAGGTTCCTGTCAGAACAACTGCTGCAAGCGCTGCTGCAGCTCTCTTCATTTTTGTAATCATCTTAGATTAACCTCCTGTAGCTAATTAATAATTTGTGGATTTTTTTAGCTTAGTTTTGTGATTTGCTATGCTTTTATTATAATCACAGAAATTTATTTGTCAATAAAAAATCTAATAAGTAGCACATCCTACAAATTATTTTTGTTAACTTCGTGTAAAATGCACGAGAGCCACCATAAATCCCCAAATCTTTGTAACTATTACACAATTGACACGCCGTTTGTTTGTAAATTTTATAGCATTTGACTTGTAAAAGGTAACCGTTTTCATTTTATTTCAAAAAAGTTAATCCTTTACTTTATTTTTTATTAACATTTAGACCGATAAATATTTAAATTATAGATTAATTTTTAATCTCCGATAGATTAATAAAACCGTTTTCATTAACCGGATAACTAAGTTCAAATTTTAATATCATTTATCGGTGTTTTTACCCATTGAAATATTGATCTTGTTATGCTAAAATGTAACTATAATACACAGAAAGCGGGAAGGCCTATGAGCAAAAAAGTGACCATGAAGGATATTGCCGACAAGCTGGGCGTCAGCGTTGTGGCAGTATCGAAGGCTCTGTCGGGCAAAAAAGGCGTCAGCGCCGAGCTCAGGAGCAAGATAAAACGCACAGCGGACCAGATGGGATACCGCGTGGGCGGCGAACAGTCAAAAAAGACCGCTCACAGCAACAATGTGGGAATAATCGTTGCGGAGCGTTATATTTCGGATAATTCCTTTTACTTTAAATTTATACGTGCTATCTCCACAGAGCTCCAGTCTCACGGCAATTACGCTTTCATTCATACTCTTACGCTGAAAAACGAGGAGGCTCTTATCCTGCCCGATATATTCTTTTATCAGCGGGTGGACGGGATAATCATTCTCGGACAGATATCCGACAGCTACACGCGGGCAGTCATGGACACAAAGATACCTATTATATTCCTTGACTTCTACAACGAGCTCACCGCCGACCGCTGCGTTATCTCGGACAGCTTCTACGGCATCTACGAGATAACCAACTATCTTATACGAAACGGTCACAAAAACATCGCCTTCGTGGGAAATATCCACTCCACCAGCAGTATCCAGGACAGATATTTAGGCTATTCCAAATCCCTGCTCGAGCATAATATCCCCATTCACGACTACTATATAATAAGTGACCGGGATGAGACCGGCAACATGATACCCATTGAGCTGCCGCTCATCATGCCTACCGCATTTGTGTGCAACTGCGACGAGGTGGCATGCCGCCTGATAAACCAGCTCAAGGAAAACGGCTATCTTGTGCCGAGGGACATCTCCGTCACAGGCTTCGATAATTCCGTCTACAGCAGCATTAGCGTACCCAACATCACCACTGTGGAGGTCAATACCGAAAATATGGCGCAGATAGCCGTGGAGGCACTTATCAGCTCCATAAGC
>JBJFHQ010000291.1:0-1934 GCA_051893755.1 Oscillospiraceae bacterium | reverse complement strand
ATGGAGATGAATATCCGTGCTAAGCTTCTCCGGGAAAATATCTCCGCTTACGTTCCGAGGCGTGAGTTCATTCTGCGGAAGAGCGCAGGCTGGACTAAGGTCGTTAATCTGCTTTTCCCCGGATATGTATTCCTCGAATGCGATTATACCCCGGAGCTGTACCACAGGATAAAACCTATCGACGGAGTAGTCCGATTTCTCGGAGCTCCCTCGCCGATCAGAGCGTCGGAAGAAGAATTTATGCGGCTGCTTTTTAATGGCGGCGAGATCATTCCCCAGAGTGAGGCGGAAGTGGACAGTAGCGGAAACGTAACTATCACAGGCGGCTGGCTCCTTGGAAAGGAACAATACATAACGAAATTTAATGTGCGGCAGAAAAAAGCGTCCGCCGAGATAACCTTCGGCGGAATAAAGCACAGGATAAATTTCGGTGTAGAATACACAAGAAAATAATTGCGGAAGCTGACAGGGTCGATACGCTCCCCTGCCGGAAGCTGCAAGGTCATAATGCAGCCAACGGCTCGGAAAAAATCGCTCCGAAGCCGAATGGCGAAGCATACCCGAAAAAAGCCCTCTAAAATGCCCTGTGCGGCGTTTTTATTTTTGAATGGGTAATTTAACCATGATGATATCAAAATCGAATTTAAAGGGTGTTTTAAAGGCTTTAAAGGGTAAATAAATTGAGGTGAGATTTTTGGACGCGGCAAGCAAGGCACTAAGAGATATTTTTGAAGCTCTTGAATCGGCAAAAAAAGAAGAATCGGATGTATCCACAGATACACTGAACGATCTCCTGTCTGCGATAATTGCAGAACCGAGCCGCAAGAAAAGGCAGCGGCTTATAAAGGATTTTACCGCACGTCACAAGGACGCTGCGGATTTTTTGGCGCAGAACGAGGAGCTTATAAACGCAGAAGCAGAAGCGGCGCTCATCCGCGCGGCAGTTGGAGGAACGCACACCGAGCGGGAAATATCCTACAAGGGCGGCAGGAAGTCCGTGAAAACTAAGCGGATAACCACGCAGCCGAACATGGCTGCTCTGGGTATGCTGCTGAAAAATCGTATGCCCGACAAGTATTCCGATGATCCGCAGGGTGAGATCGAGATCGAGGACGTTTCGGGCGTAAAGGAGGACATCGAAAATGCCGAAGAGGTCGCCGCCGAAGACGAGGGCGGTTAAATCTATACCGTACAATTTCGGACCAAAGCATCTCCGATACATAAAACGATGTGAAGACAGCCTGATCAACGTGGCAGAGGGAGCGGTCCGCGCAGGAAAGACCGTTGACCATATTCTTGCGTTTTGTATCGCCCTCGAAACCACACGGGATAAGATACATCTTGCGACAGCATCGACCGCTCCCACGGCAAAGGCTATTCTCGGTGACTGCAATGGCTTCGGCATCGAGCATTATTTCCGAGGGCAGTGCCGCTGGGGAAAGTTTAAGGGCAATGAAGCTCTTATCATCTGCGGCAAGTCCACAGGCTACCGGGAGCGGATAGTGTTGTTTGTCGGCGGTGCCAAGATAAACAGCTACTACAAATTTCGCGGATTTTCCATCGGCATGTGGATCGCTACGGAGATAAATCTCCATCACGACAACACAATCAAGGAAGCCTTCAACCGTCAGCTGGCGGCTAAGGATAGAAAAGTGTTCTGGGACCTTAACCCCTCGCCGCCTGAGCACCCTATATATACCGAGTATATTGATAAGTACGCTAAAATGCAGTCGGAGGGTAAGCTTGCTTTTAAGTATAACTACGAGAAGTTTACTATCTTTGATAACATCAACATACCAGAGGAAAACAGACAAGCGATCATATCGCAGTATGTAGAAGGCTCATTGTGGTATCTTCGGGATATTAAAGGCGAAAGAACTACACCGGACGGGCTTGTTTTCCCCGAGTTTGCCAATAACAGAGATGATTATATC
>JBJFHQ010000290.1:0-1940 GCA_051893755.1 Oscillospiraceae bacterium | reverse complement strand
TGTTCATATCTGTTCGTCGAGGGAAAGCTCGTGGGACTGGAGGAACTCGGCGATGAACTCCTCCGCTTCGGGGAGCTGCAGCTCATGGATAGCCTTCATGGTGCTTTTTTCCGCCTCGCGGAAGTCGCCGTTGCCCATCTGCCGCTCTTCGATGCATTTTATCAGCGCGGACAGCTTATCTGCCGCCTTTACAAGCTGCCATAATTCTGCGTCCTCTTCCGTTTTGCCCAGAATTGGCTTGTAAAACTCACGCAGGTCCTCGGGGAGATAGGACAGCATACGCTCCTCGGCTATCTTTTCAACCTTGTCATATTCCGACTTTATCTCGGGGTTGAAATACTTGATAGGCGTGGGCATGTCCCCTGTGATTATCTCGGTGACGTCGTGGTACATCGCCAGCACCGCGCAGCGCTCGGGGTCCACATTCCCGCCGAAGCGGACGTTTCGGTACAGCGCAAGTGTATGAGCGATGAACGCTGTTTCAAGGCTGTGCTCGCTGATGTTTTCGGGTATGGTGTTGCGCATGAGCCCCCAGCGGCTGATATATTTCATGCGGGAAATAATGGCGAAGAATTTCTGCTCCTGCATATCAGTCCACTAAGTCGGGGTCGAAGGATTCCTTCCATGGAAGTCCCCACTTGTTGAGAGCGTCCATGAAGGGATCGGGGTCGAATTCCTCGATGTTGTACACGCCGGGCTTCTTCCATTTGCCTGTCATGACCATCATTGCGCCTATCATCGCGGGAACGCCCGTGGTGTAGGAGATAGCCTGAGAGCCTACCTCCGCATAGCACTCCTGATGATCGCATACGTTATATACATAATAGTTTACGGGCTTGCCGTCCTTTTTGCCCTGCATGATGCAGCCGATGTTGGTCTTGCCCTTTGTGCGGGGACCAAGTGACGCAGGGTCGGGAAGAACTGCCTTCAAGAACTGGAGGGGAACTATCTTCATGCCGTTGTAGTCGATAGGCTCGATAGAGGTCATGCCCACGTTTTCAAGGCACTTCAGATGTGTGAGATAGCTCTGTCCGAAGGTCATGAAGAAGCGTATGCGCTTGATGCCCTTGATATTCAGAGCCAGGGATTCAAGCTCCTCGTGGTGGAGCAGGTACATATCCTTTTCGCCTATCTCGGGGAAGTTATAGACCCGCTTTATCTCCATGGGCTTGGTCTCCACCCACTTGCCGTCCTCGATGTAGCTGCCGTTGGCGCTGACCTCGCGGATATTTATTTCGGGGTTGAAGTTAGTCGCAAAGGGATAGCCATGGTCTCCTGCGTTGCAGTCTAAGATGTCGATATAGTTTATCTCATCGAAGTAGTGCTTCTGTGCATATGCGCAGAAAACGCCTGTAACGCCCGGGTCAAAGCCTGAGCCCAGCAGAGCGGTGATGCCTGCCTTTTCAAAGCGCTCGCGGTACGCCCACTGCCACTTGTACTCGAATTTTGCGGTATCCTCGGGCTCGTAGTTGGCGGTATCCACGTAATCCACGCCGCACTCGAGGCAGGCGTCCATTATGGTGAGGTCCTGATAGGGAAGAGCCACGTTGATGCAGATGTCGGGCTGATAGGACTTCATAAGAGCCACAAGCTCCTCGACCTTGTCAGCGTTGACCTGTGCGGTGGAGATGACCGTTTTTGTGGTATTCTGAAGCTTTTCCTTTAAAGCGTCGCATTTTGACTTAGTTCTGGAAGCGATCATGATATCGGTAAACACGTCGGAGTTCTGACAGCACTTGTGGATAACAACGCTTGCTACGCCGCCGCAGCCGATGATAAGAGCCTTGCCCATTTAAACCATTCCTTTCAAAGAGGGTCTCTTTTATATTTTTACGTGTTTATTGTAGCACAATTTATCGTTAATGTCAATAGCGGGAATGGGACAAACACGGAAATCAATTTCTGTCAACGATCTGTAACAAAACCTGCAAATCAAGCAA
>JBJFHQ010000289.1:0-1942 GCA_051893755.1 Oscillospiraceae bacterium | reverse complement strand
CGTGTCAATGTATATCTGCGAGATATCGGGGACCTCCTTCTTGCTTCTGAGATGCGGAGGAATCGAGCAGATAACGCCCTTCACGTCCCTTTTGCCGTGGATAATGACCCTCTGCGCCGATAAAATGCGCATATCTATCCCGCCCAGATTATGCACCTTAAGAAAGCCGTCCTCGCAGACGGAGGTGACGATAAAGCCTATCCGGTCGGTGTGAGCGTCCAGCACTATCTTGGGAGCGTGCTCGTCGGAGCAGCCCATTTCGGCGATAACGCTGCCGTTTTTTATCCTTACATTGTCCGTATATCCGCAGAGCTTTTCCGCCAGCATTTCGGCAACGGAGCCTTCATGTCCCGAAGCGCCGCCCATGCGTGAAAGCTCGAAAATTGTTTCTGTTAGATCCATTCTGACCATTTCCTTTATAAGCTGTTTACAATTGATTTATAATGCCTGCCACGTTCCTCGAAGTTTTTGTACCTGTCGAAGCTGGCACTGGCGGGAGAAAGGGTGACGATATCTCCGCTTACAGCATTTGCCCTTGCGGTCTTGACAGCCTCCTCCATGGAATCCGTTCTGATAATGCGGCAGCTTTCCTCGGAGTAGCCCTCGTAAGCCCTTACTGCCGCTTCTATCTTATCCGCCGTATCTCCGCAGAGGATAAGCAGCTTCACCTTTTCGTTCATAGGCTTTGCAAGGAGACTGTAATCCAGCTGCTTATCCGAGCCGCCTGCGATAACGATGAGCTTTTGGTCGAAGGCATTCAATCCTGCGGTGACCGCAACGGGACTGGTCGCGATGCTGTCGTTATAATATTTTACCCCGTCTACGGTGCGGACATACTCTATCCTGTGTTCAACTCCGCCGAAATTTTCCGCCGTTTCGAGCATGATCTCGGGCGAGACCTCGCCGTAAAGCAGAGCGCAGGCAGCAAGATAATTCTCCACGTTGTGCATGCCGGGTATTTTTATCCTGTCCTTGTGGAAGAGCCGTTCGGTATGCTCTCCGTCAGCATAGCAGAGATACCCTTCCCTGTCAAGGTATGTTCCCCGCTCCGGGATATCCCGCAGACTGAACATCAAGAGCTTTCCGCGGACATCCGCCGACAGCTTTTCCGTCTCGGCGTTGTCCATGTTGAGAACAGTCTTTGAGAACGCATTCTGGTGAATTATCAGATTTTTCTTTGCGCCGATATACTCTTCCATGCCGCTGTGTACGTTCAGATGATCGGGGTAGATGTTAGTGATAAGCGCATGATCGGGAGATCTTCTCATGCTGATGAGCTGGAAGCTGGAAAGCTCAACAACTGCCACATCGTCGGGCTTGATATCCTCGACGATAGGGAGCAGTGCTCTTCCGATATTTCCGCCCTTGTGGACAGTCTTTCCGCTTCTTGAAAGCATTTCGGAGATGACCGTGGTAGTGGTAGTCTTGCCGTCGGTGCCCGTAATGCCGATGATCTTACAGGGACACAGGTCGAAAAAGACCTCCATTTCGGACGTAACGGCAATGCCCATTCTTCTCGCCCTGTCCAGAGCGGGGCTTAAAAAGTACATTCCGGGAGTGCGGAAAACCACGTCATAGCAGCCCTCTGCCATTCCCTCAAGGTAGCTTTCCCCGAGGGAAAATTTTGCGCCTGCTGCCGAAAGCTCATCGTATTCCTTCATCTGCTCCGCTGTTTTTTTATCGCAGACGGTAACGTCAAGTCCTTTTCCGCAAAAAAGCTTTATCAGGTCCGTATGGCTCACGCCTACGCCGATAAAGGCTATTTTTTTATTCTTCATATCCGAAAAAAATTTTTCTGCTTTAGTCACTTACGATCATATCCTCTCAAAATGAATAGTTATTCATCTTATATTATACTACATCTTACCGGATTTATCAACACATTTTTTACAGAGCGGCGTTAAATCTGTGCAAAAAAATATCCGCCTTTGGGTCAAAGACG
>JBJFHQ010000288.1:0-9131 GCA_051893755.1 Oscillospiraceae bacterium | reverse complement strand
AGAAAAAGCCTGTGGAATACAGCAGGAATATTTTAAGTGAATACGGGATATGAGGGATATCCTGATCGGCGTTTCTTTGCGGGGAACGCCGATTTTTTATTCTTAGATATTCTAACTTGACAAAATACCCATTTAGATTTATAATGTATATATAGATAAAATGAGAATTATTTTCCCAATGAAAGGATTGATATTATGTCAGATTTTTCAAGACGACTTCCTGTGTATCTTCTGCTTGATACATCGGGCTCAATGTCGGGCGACCCTATCGAAGCAGTAAGACAGGGTGTGAAGGCGCTGGTTTCCGAGCTTAGGGGAGACCCTCAGGCTCTTGAGACCGCATATCTTTCGGTCATCACATTTGCTTCCTCGGCGCAGCAGGTCACCCCTCTCACCGAGCTTATGCTCTTCAAGGAGCCCCAGATAACAGCAGGCGGCAGCACTTCTCTGGGAGCGGCTTTAAAGCTGCTCACCCAGTGCATCAATACCGAGGTCAAGAAATCCACTCCCACACAGAAGGGCGACTGGAGACCGCTGGTGTTCCTGCTGACAGACGGTGCACCTACCGATGATTTCCGCAGTGCAGCTGCCGAGCTGAAAAGCGCAAAGCCTGCGAATATCATTGCATGTGCGGCAGGCTCCTACGCGGATACCACCGTTTTAAAGGAGATCACCGATAACGTTCTGCTTATGAACAACCTTTCCGCAGGCGATCTTGCGCAGTTCTTTGCATGGGTGTCGGGTTCTATCAAGATGTCCTCCAAGAGTCTGGACGCAAAGCCCGGCGAGGCAATGGAGCTTCCTCCTCCGCCTCAGGGATTTGTTATCGTACCGTAAGCTTGAATTTTTCATCATAACGGAGGTGCCGAAGATATGAACAACGAGCCTGAAAGATCATCAGATGATACAATTTCAGAAAATAAGGCAGCGGAGACTTCCGCCGAAGAAACAGCCGAGGTAAAGGCTCTGTCCGACAACGAAGTGACAGCTCATACTTCGTCGCTCTGGAAATATAATCCTATTCCCGAAAAGCCCGAGAAATATCCCGAGTATCGTCATTCATTCAGTGTCGATCCCGATAACAGACTGTCCGTCACTGCTGCAAGAGTGCGGGGCAAAATGCACAAGCATGACGGGACCAACTGCGACGACTGGTACGAGTACGACTTCGGAGGTGGTATGGTATTTGCTGCCGTTGCCGACGGAGCAGGCTCAAAGATGTTTTCCAGAATAGGCGCGAAAACTGCCTGTGAGGCTGCGGTAAAGGTCATGAAGCAGGATTTCACCGAATATTTCAACAGCAACACCGAGGCGGTGTCCTATGCGGCAAGACCCTATTCCGACCCCGAGTTCAACCGTGTATGCTCCGAGCTGGCGGGAATTATCCAAAATGCTGCTGCCGAAGCTGCCAAAGCAGTTGAGGACGAGGCAGAAAAGCGCAGGACCGATAAGGAGCTTATCGAGACTGCCCGACGGGAGCCCGAGCTTTCGGATTTTTCCGCAACGCTGCTTATCGCGGCGGTAATACCCGTTATTTCCGATGAAACGGGAAGCGCGGAGAGCCTTGTCATCACTGTTCAGATAGGAGACGGAATGATAGCGGCAGTCAATGCAGAGGGTGAGTATCCTTCGGCGCTGAGCCTTATGGGAGCTGCGGACAGCGGCGAATTTTCGGGGGAGACTGATTTTATCACTTCATCGAAAATGAAAACTCCCGAAGCGCTTATGAAGCGCACCAAGATCACCCGCCGTCCCTGTACACACGTTATGCTTATGTCGGATGGTGTGGCTGATGATTATTTCCCCAATAATCCCGAGATGCTGCGGCTTTTCATGGACCTGTCGGCAAATGGGATAATTCCAGCCGCAGACGCGGAGATAACCGACGTGAACCGTCCTTATATCAGCAAAATTCCCCGTCCCGAGAAAAATATCTGGGTGAACGACAACGACGTTACCTTTGAGTATCAGTATATCTCAAAGGTCTGCGAGGAAACGGGGCTTTCCGCCGAGCAGCTCTGGAGCATGCCCGATGTTGCGGCAGCAGCTTCTCTGCGGTCATTCGGTATTGAAGTCTGCGATGACCCTTCCGAGCAGCTGGAAAAATGGCTGGATAACTATGTCCGCCGCGGCTCCTTTGATGACCGCACCCTGCTTATCATCGGCATCGACAATACCCTTGCCGGGAAAGGACAGGATAATAAATGAGCAGCATAGGTCAGGCAACTCTTGCAGACGGACGGAAGATACCATATGTTATAACAGATAATCCGCCTGCGGGAGGAATGAAATATACATATTTTTCGCCGGACAGATCGTATGTGGTGCAGTTTTTCAACGACCCCTCAAAGGTCGATACGAACATGCGCTCACGGCTGGAAGCGATACTTACAAGATATAACCCCACTCTGCCCGAAAGCAAGGGCGGAGCTGTGGGCAACGATGAAAAAACTGCAGAATATTTCTCGAAGCGTTTCTGCTGGCCCACGGATATCGTGGTCTATCCCGAGTTCGGAATAGTATCACCCACCTATCCGAAGAGCTTCTTTTTTGGCAGCAATGCGTCGGATATCCTCGATTTAAAGGGAAAGGACAAGAAAAGCAATTGGTTTACGGGAAAGAACCGGAAATATCTGAATCCTGCGGAGCTTGGGGATTTTCATACCATGCTCCAGACAGCGCTGCTGCTTTCACGTTCAATAAGGCGGCTGCATCAGGCAGGGCTTGCCCATTCCGACCTTTCAAATAATAACGTGCTTATCGACCCGAAATCGGGAAACTGCGTAGTTATAGATATTGATTCCCTTGTTGTGCCGGGGATATACCCGCCGGAGGTGGCGGGTACAAGGGGATATATCGCCCCCGAGGTGGTGGAAAGCTTAGAGCTTCCCGTGGGAGACCCCAACAGAAAGGCTCCTAACGCGTATACCGACCTGCATGCACTTGCGGTGCTGATATATGAATATCTCCTGCGGCGGCACCCCATAATCGGACCGAAGATATATTCCACAGAATCCGCCGAAAAGGACGATTACCTTGCGCTGGGACCCATGGCGACGTTCATAGAGAATCCCTATGACACGTCAAATCGTCCCGCAGATCTGAGGGTGACTATCCATGATCTGGGACCCGAGCTTGAAAGCCTGTTCCTGCGTGCATTTGTGGACGGACTTCACGACCCCGACAAGCGTCCCACCGCAATGGAGTGGGAGAGGGGACTGGTCCGCACATGGGATCAGATGCACCGCTGTTCCAATCCTAACTGTGATTATAAATGGTTCGTGCTGTACGATCTTGATCACCCCGTATGTCCCTTCTGCGGAACGAGGATAGACGATACGGAGCTGGTCCAGCTGAATTTCAGCAGGCATATCAGGGGACAGAAGGGCAAATGGCGGAGATATTCAAAGCTGCTTGCAGTGAACAACACGCCCATATTCGGCTGGCACACAAAGGACAACATTTTCCCCGATGAAAAGGCGGACAAGCAGCGTCTCGGCTATATCTGTAATTTTAAAGGAAACTGGTTCCTCGCCAACGAGCATATCAGCGGGCTTATCTCTCCGGGAGGAAATTCCGTCCCCGCAGGAAGCGGCAGCATAATGATAAGCGATGGTGCGCAGTTCCTGACTTCCAATGATGAGCATGGACTGCTGGTCACAGTCTCCGTCAAAAAGCTTAAATAACTTTTGTGAATAACGAAACAGCAAAAAATCCGTCGGAGAATAGATGATCTTATTCTCCGACGGATTTTTTATTTGCTAATTTGTATCAGACGTTAACGCCGAAGCTGCGGCAGAGAGCGGCAAGTCCGCCCTGATAGCCTGCGCCAACTGCGCTGAACTTCCACTCGCCGTTTCTGCGGTAGATCTCGCAGACAACGATAGCGGTCTCAATGGAGAAATCCTCAGCAAGGTCGTAACGGAGCGCTTCCTCGCCTGCGAAGTCGTCCTCGGAGCTGCGCTTTGCAACTCTTACATAGGCATTGGAGACCTGTCCGAAATTCTGATTTCTTGACTGTGCCTCGTGAATAGTTACCGTGATAGCGATCTTGTTTATATTTGCGGGCACCTTTGTGAAGTCGATGAGAATTACCTCGTCATCACCATCGCCTGCGCCTGTGAGGTTATCGCCCGTGTGCTTAACAGCGCCGCTCTTATGCTCTAAGTTGTTGTAGAACACGAAGTCCTCGTCGCAGGTGACCTTTCCGTTTTCGTCAAGGAGAAAAGCTGCGGCATCAAGGTCGAAATCGTAGCCGCCGTCATACTTGTTGGTGTCCCAGCCCAGACCTACCAGTGCAAGGGTCATGGACTTTTCGAGGCTTACCTTTTGTCCTTTTGAAAGATTTACTCCCATAATACTACTTCCTTTCAGATATAAAATGTACTGTTAATTACAGAAATCTCTTTGCCATTTCGGAAATTCCGTTGTCGTTGGTGGGCTGACCGACTGCGCTGAATTTCCATTCACCGTTGTGGCGATAAAGCTCGCCGAAGATCATTGCAGTGCTTCCCGAATAGTTCTCGGAAAGATTGAATTTGCAGAGCTCGCTGCCGTTTGAAGCGTCAACGATGCGGATAAATGCGTTCTGGATAAGACCGAAATGCTGTCCGCGTTCTCTTGCCTGATAGATAGTAACAACGAAAACGATCTTCTGATACTGATCGGGGACCTTTTTCAGATCAACGATGATCTGCTCGTCATCGCCGTCACCTGCGCCTGTGAGGTTATCGCCCTGATGATTAACGGCGCCGCTGCTGTGGCGGAGATTGTGATAGAATACAACATCGCTGTTGGAGGAGAGCTTATCTCCCGTTGTGAGCATGATAGCCGATGCATCGCAGTCGATGTCGGCAGGCTTCTTCGAGAAAAGACCTCTCTTCTGAGCGACTTCGTCCCAGCCGAGACCTACGATAACTCTTGAAAGTCCCTGATTGTTTTTGGTAAGGTCAACCTTCTGACCCTTCTGTAAATTGACAGACATGTTAAACATTCCTTTCTGTTACGGGGTTATGAATCCCGATCTTATCAACAGCGCCGCAGGACCGCAGTCAAGCGGCGCCGATATTTGTCGTTATGCCTTTGATGACTTGTTTTTCAGAGCAACAATGCCCTTTCTGATAAGGTCCACGGGGATAATGGATATTGCCATTCCCAGTACAACGCACCACTGTGTAAGACTTAACGGTACGCAGTTCATGACCTTTCCGCCCAGATAGATCATGCCTATCTGAACGACGGTGATAAGTCCGAGTATCTTAAGGAAGCCGCTGTTTCTGCCGATGTTGTCGAACAGATTAGCTTTTTCCGTTCTCGCATTGAATGCGTTGAACACTGCAATGAAGATGAACAGTGCGAAATATCCCGAGAACAGTGCGTCAAATCTTGTAGAAACTGTGCCGTCAGCACTTACTATCTCAGCGTCATGCTCGGGGCTGGGAACATAGAATGTGGGTATCTCGGATTCATATTCCTGAGTGATGTCGATCTCCTGCTGAGAAATGGGAACGTCCTTGATGAATACGCTCTGAATGGGGGAGAACAGCAGGAACGCCATACTTAAGATAAGCGCCCATACAGAGCCTGTGATGATCTCCGACCACATATATTTTGAGATGATAGGTTCTTTTCTGGACTTGGGCTTTTCCTGCATGTATCTGGAGAGAGCAGGCTCGCCGCCGAATGCCAGTGCAGCAAGGGTGTCCATTACGAGGTTGACCCAGAGTATCTGGATAATTGACAGAGGATTGTCCATTCCCAGCAGCGGGCAGATGAAGGAAACTGCAACAGCCGCAACGTTGATGGTGAGCTGGAATATGATGAATTTTCTGATAGAATTGAAGATCGTGCGTCCGTAAAGGATAGCCTTGTCGATAGAGTTGAAGTTGTCGTCGAGGATAACGATGTCGGAGGCTTCCTTTGCGACCTCTGTACCGCCGCCCATTGCAAAGCCGACGTCTGCCTTTTTCAGAGCAGGGCTGTCGTTTACGCCGTCGCCTGTCATACCTGCGACAAGGTCAAGCTCCTGAGCGATGCGGACAAGCCTTGACTTGTCGGAGGGGAGAGCTCTCGAGATAACTCTTAAGCGGGGGAGAATTTTTTTGATCTCATCGTCGGAAAGCTTGGAAAGCTCGTCGGAGGTGAGAGTAACTGCGTCGTCGATGTCGATGATGCCTGCTTCCTTAGCAATAGCACATGCGGTATCTTTGCGGTCGCCTGTTATCATAACGACCTGAACGCCTGCGCTGTGTACTTCCTTGATAGCGGTAATGGATTCGGGACGTACCTCGTCTCTGATGCCGAGGATACCAACCAGTGTCCATTCGCCGTTAGGAAGCTTGTCGCTGTCCTTGTCGATAGTCTTGTCGGAAACTGCGAGAGCGAGGACTCTGATAGCGCGTCCTGCCATCTCGTTCATCTTGTCGTCGATCACCCAGTTGCCGCTTACAGGCACCTTTTCGCCCTTTGCGTTGTAGAAATACTTGCAGCGTTCAACTATCTTTTCGGGTGCGCCCTTGATAAGAGTGAGCCTTTCGCCGTTTGCGGAAACGGTGGTAGCGGAATACTTGTTGTCGCTGTTGAAGGGAATATTTGCCAGCTTCTCCACGCCCTCGGGAGTTTTGCTGTTGATAGCAAAGGTGAGCACTGCACGTTCAGTCGCGTTTCCGCCGATAGCCCTGCCCTCGTTTATAACGGAGGTGGAGTTGTCGATTATCGACATAGTGAGGAGCTCTTTGAGCTTGCCCTCTGTCTCGTCCACGGACTTGTATTCGGTGCCGTAGCCGTCCACGAAGGAAACGACCTCAAGCTGACCCTTAGTGATAGTACCTGTCTTATCGGAGAAGAGAATGTTGAGAGAGCCTGCTGTCTCGATACCGTTGATCTTGCGGACAAGGACGTTATCTTTGAGCATCTTGCCCATGTTCTGCGCGGAAACAATGGCGATCATAAGGGGGAGTCCCTCGGGAACAGCCATTACAATGATGATGACCGCAAGAATGATAGCGTCAAGAATATTGGTGATAAGCTCGGGAACGAAAACTGCGGATTCTCTTGCAAAGAATGCCGTAACTCCGCCGTCAAATTCGAGGAACAGTCTGGAGAAAAGCAGAGCCACCGCAATGGCAACACCGCCGATGTAGCCGAACTTGCTTATGCCGTTTGCAAGACCTGCAAGCTTGACCTTAAGAGGCGAGTCTCTCTCGTCGTCCTGCTGAAGCTCTGCTGCTATCTTGCCGTACTCGGACTTGTCGCCCACAGTCTTTGCTATCATGACTGCGTTGCCCGAGCATACGATAGTACCTCTGAACACCTTGTATTCGTTGAGAGTATCCAGCGCCTTTTCCTCGTCCTCAACGTAGCCCTCGGGCATTACCTTCTTGGTAGCCTCCTTGGACTCGCCGTTTAAAACGGACTGGTCAACCTTGATAGTGCCGTCGGCGATGATTCCGTCTGCGGGTATCTTATCGCCGGACTGGAGCAGGATATAATCGCCTGCAACGATATCGTCGATAGGTATCTCAACGATAGCGCCGTCGCGGTAAACCTTGCAGAGTATGCGGGAAGCCTCGTCCTGGAGCTTCTGGAAAGCGTTCTCGTTGTTGTACTCGGAGATAGTGGAAACGAAGGTCGCCAGAATAACTGCGATAGCGATTCCGAGAGGCTCGTACCACTCCACGCTTTCGGCGACGATGCCTATCTTGCCGAGAATAAATATGCCCACGTTGACAAGAAGCGCCACGATAAGGATCTTTATCATAGGATCGTCGAAATTGCCTTTGAGCTTATCCCAGAAGGATTCGCCCTTAGTTTCGGTCAGCTTATTGCTGCCGTTTTCTTTGCGTGACTGTTCGACCTCTGCCGAGGTCAGTCCCTTAAAGTCCATTCTTAAAATTCCTCCTAAAGTATTTGGATTGGTTTGGTTTGTTTATGTCAGAAAAAAATGAAAATTCAGGATGTCTGATGTATAATAAGGATATTTTTCCTTATCTGAATATATAATACCACATATCAGGATTAATTTCCATATATTTTGCATTAAAATCAGATTAGAAAAACCATTATTCAAGACCGAGAGCAGTTTTTATCTCACCTGCAAGATATTCTGCAGCGACTTCGTGAGTAGCCTCGGTGGGGTGCCAGTCCGCAGCGTAGCCGAGAGTGCCGTCCTGAGTGGGAAGCTGGAGGAAATGCACCTTGTCGTCGTTATTGTTTTCGGAGTAGAAGAGCGCCGCTTCGCCCACGTCGTTGAAGAGCTCCGCGCCCATGATGCCCAGTACGCAGAAGATGTGAGCATCGGGGTTATTTTCCCTCACCTGACCGATGAAGTCCATGTAAGCTGTCTCAAATTCGGCGCGCTTGTCTTTGTCGCCCTTGACGTAGCTGTTGTCGTTGGTGCCGAGATTGATAACGATGATATCAGACTTAAAACGGCTGAAATCCCAGTCGATGTCCTGCGGAGCGGTAGTCCCCGCGAACTTGTTGTAGGAATAGCCCAGCTTTCCGTAATAGAAGGGTATCTGCTGGCTGTCCGCCTTTTTGTTGGGGTCGTTAGTATATCCCGAGATGATACCCCAGCCGCTGATAGATACCATGCTGTAATCGGCATCGAGAAGCTGTGCGGTCTTATAGGCATAAGCCTTGGTCACGTCCTCGGTGGAGGTGGAGAAGTGATGCTCCTTGACCTCGTCGTCAACGCCGTAGCCGCAGGTTATTGAATCTCCGATAAACTCTATCTTAAGAGGCTTTGCCTCGGCAGGAGCGACCGACTCGCCCTCAGCTAAGACAAAGGGCTTTATGCCGATAGTGGACTGCGCAGTCTCGGAGAGCTTTACTATCTGAATCTCCGATGTGGTGAGCTCGTCGCTTTCCGCAACGCGGAAAGTCTTTTCGGCGGAGTCTATCATTTCATCGACTACCCGTTCTCCGTTGACATAAACAGCAACTCTTGCCTGATTGTCCGAGCCCACAGTCGCAGCTCCGTCGCCGACGATAGTGACATCAAGACCCTTTCCAGTGTAGATAAAGTCTGCTCCCGTGCCCGAAAAAGCGCACCATAGTGTGTCGTCGATAAGCTCTGTTCTTCCCGTGAGCTTGACGTTGTCCTCGGTAAGTACCACAGGTGAGGGCTC
>JBJFHQ010000287.1:4476-9162 GCA_051893755.1 Oscillospiraceae bacterium | reverse complement strand
CTTCGGTCACAGCTTCGGTCACAGTCTCGGTCACATCGGGAAGATATACCGTATCATCATCGTCAGTTTCCTCGGGGACAATTTCCGCAACATTTCCGTAAAACTTCGGAGAAACGGATATCCCCCGCGCATTTTCGATATGAGACGCAGCATCGACCAGCTCGTCCCGCATGGGGACGGTATCGGTGTAGTATTTGTCCAGCTGCCCTGCGAACTCTCCGCTGAAATAGGAATCGGCGGTAAGCTCGGGACGGGGCTCCAGCTCCCGCTTTTCCGTTTCGGAGACGGTGGGGCGGTCTGCGAGGGTCAGCCACAGGGATATCCCGCCAAGCATGATGCAGAAAACCGCTGCGGATATCATTGCAGAGGGACTGTTCTTTTTATTTTTTTTGCCCATATTATTCACCTTAGAATCTGAAATACAGGAATGGATTGTACGTGGTCTGCTTTACGAGAAGCAGCGAGGATATCAGAAATACTGCGATAACAAGCAGATCGTTTGCTATCGTGACAGCAGCTGCTGCGCCCTTTGACTTTTCCGCAGCACCGTCGAGCTTATCCTTGATAAACGGGAAAACAGGACAGGACAGTATCACTGCCGCAATAATAACAAAGCATATCCCCTCGAGACGGCTGACCGTGATATCGTCCATAAGCGGGATATTCCCGCCGCCGAACATGCCCGCAAGACAGCTGCCAAGAGCGCCCAAGTCCTCGAAATAGAATATCGCCCAGCCGAATATCACCGCAATGAGCAGATACAGATGTGAGAAAAATTCCGGCAGCCTTTCAAGATATTTTCCGTAGAAGAATTTCTCGGCAGTGACAAGTATGCCGAAGTATGCTCCCCAGATGATGAAGTTCCATGACGCGCCGTGCCACAGTCCCGTGAGAAGCCATACCACAGCAAGGTTCACCGCCTGATGACGGCGGTTTCCGCCCATGGGGATATAGACGTAATCACGGAAAAAGCTGCCCATGGAGATGTGCCATCTGCGCCAGAATTCCGTGGCAGAGCGGGAAATGTACGGGTAATTGAAATTCTCGGTGAGGGTAAAGCCGAACATCCTGCCAAGTCCGATAGCCATGTCGGAGTAGCCCGAAAAGTCGAAATATATCTGCAAAGTGAACAGGATAATGCCGCTCCATGCGGATAGTACCGACGAGGGCAGCTCCTCAAAGCCGAGGAAAAGATCGGCAGCTTCTCCCACGCAGTTTGCTATTATGACCTTTTTCCCCAGTCCTAAAGCAAAGCGGGAAAAGCCTGCAGAGATGTCCTCGGCAGTTACAGTGCGCTTGCCAAGCTGTTCGGAGATGTCGGTGTACCGTACGATAGGTCCCGCTACCAGCTGGAAGAACATGGACACGTACAGCAGGAACTTGAAAAAGCTGTGCTGGACGGTGGCTTTGTTGCGATAGACGTCCACGGTATAGGAAATGGTCTGAAAGGTGTAGAAGGACACTCCCACAGGAGGCGAAAATTTCGGGACAGCAAGAGAAAGTCCCGTAACAGTGTTGATATTCGTGACGATAAAGCCGCTGTACTTGAACAGGACAAGCACTCCCAGATTGAACACCAGCGAGACTATCACGCCCAGCACCGCCGATCTTTTTCCCCTATGCCGTTCGATGAACAGCCCGTTCAGATAGTCCACCGCAGAGCTGACGATAAGCAGCAGCACCCATACAGGCTCGCCGAAGGAGTAAAAAAGCAGTGAAAATATTATCAGCACGCCGTTGCGCACAGTGCTGTTCGGGGTGATATAGTAGCACAGCAGGCAGAGCGGCAGGAAAAGATATATGAAGATCAGGTCCGAAAAAACCAAGTCAAGATCACTCCGATCTTTAAATTCTACAATTTATATTACCATATTTCCGCATTATATACAATGGATAGTTTAACAAATTTCTGTATTTTTTCAGCAGGACTTTTTAATCGTATTCTAATTTTTCTAACCGAAAAAATAGTGACAAATCAACATTTATATTGTATAATTAAATTATTAATAAATTCTGAAAGTGAGAAAATAAAATGGCTATTGATCTGAATAAGGACCACTACAACTCAAAGAATAATAATGATGAAAATATACGCACAGTATATCCCGAGACCGGGTCGGAGGAGATATATCCTGATAAGGAGATATATCCCGACAGGGAGATATATCCCGAGAGGGAGATATATCCGGGAAGCAGTCCCGCACAGAGCACCCCTCCCGTACAGGAGGTATATCCTCAGGGACAGAACACCTCTGCTGCACAGGAGGTATATCCTCAGACCGAGGTGCGGCATATCGAAACTGCTGAGGAACGTGCCTTGACAAATCCGCAGCATAATGATATTATTAATAAGAAGGAAAAAAAGCACAAAAAGAAAAAGCATAAAAAGGGCTGGATATTCTGGGTGGTGCTTGTGGCACTGATAGCTGTCATATCCAATGATTACAAGGGAATATCCTCCTATGTGTACACCAATTTCATGGACGGCAGCTTTGCCGAGTCCACCGGGGATTTCTCCGCTGCGGGGATAAAGACCCTCACTCTGACCGACAGCAATTCCGATGTTACGATCAAAAGCTCCTCCGATGAGGATTTCCATGTTTCGGTGAAAACTCCCGACAACAAGTCCTATGATATCAAGTCGGAAAACGGCGGGATAACCGTGGACGGCTCGAAGGTCTCGGGCTCGTTTATGACATTTATCCTGAGCTCGGAGGTGACACTTTATATCCCCGACAGCTATGAGGGAGCTATCGTCATAGACAGCGAAAATACGTCGATAGACTGCTCTGCGGGAAAAAGCCTCGACATCACCAACACCAACGGAAGCATTAAGATTTCCGACATCGACGGCACAGCTGTCTGCATCAAAAACGACAACGCTTCCGTGACCCTCACTGATATCACAGCGGGTACTGTAAAGACCGAGACAAAGAACGCTTCCATAAAAGCCGAAAAGATAACTGCGGCAAGCCTTGACCTGAATGCGAAAAACGCCTCTGTCAATGTGGAGGACTGCACCGCTTCGGAGCATACCGAGCTTTCCTCGGGCAACGGCAGCATAAAGGCACAGCGCTCCTCCTTTGCGGTGTCGAGCAGTCTTATCTCCACCAACGGCTCGGTCAATGCCGAGGACTGCGCATTCACGGGCGAAAGCGTTATCAGCTCCGAAAACGGCAGAGTAAATCTCGAGGACTTCTCCCTTGAAAACATGACCATTAAGGCAAAAAACGGCAGCATCGACTGCGAGGCTTACGGCGACCCCTCGGATTATCGGATATCCGCTTCGGCAGAAAACGGCTCCACTGATGTCCCCGCAGGAGGCTCGGGTGAGTATTATCTGGAATTATCCGCACAGAACGGAAAGATAGAGCTTGACTTTGACGGCTCAAAGCCCATATTACACTGAAAGGAAATCACACAAAATGGCGATCAATCTGAAAAAAGAGAATTATAATAACGATGAGGAACGCTTCACGGGAGCTTCCGATGACGGAGAGATATATCCTCAAAGGGAGCGGTCTTCCGTGCAGGAGGTATATCCGCAGAACAGCGCAGGTGCCGACCTTCAGCCGCAGCTGAATATCCGCACTGCCGAGGAAACTGCTGTGCGTGTCCCGAACTACAGTGCAGCCCCTGTGCCCAATGCACAGCCGCCGAAAAAGCGCCTCGGCGCAGGACCGATCCTGCTTATCATAGGCGGAGTTATCACAATGTGTATCTTTGCAATAGGCGCTGTGGCGGGGCTGGCTCATGAGGTGCTCAGCTCGGGTGATGCGTCAATTGCAGAACCGGAATACTACTACGAGTCTCCCGACTGCGATTTCGTGTACAGCGGCGAAAATGTGGGGGATATCGTGATCAATGCCAATAATGTGGAGCTTGACGTCAAATACGGCAGCGGCACCGACGTGACCTTTACCGTTATCAGCGACAGGGTGATAAACTTTAACGAAGAGCTCGCTCTTTCCGACGAAAAGTCCACTCTCACCGCCGACTACATCTCCGAGATCAACTACAGCGAGGACGAATATTCTCAGGAGGACGTTATCCTCACTCTGCCCAAAAGCTTTGAGGGACAGGTGCGGCTCATGGGCAGAAATGCCGATATCAGCTGCAGCTCTGCCGTGCCTGGGGGCACTGTAGATCTTTCCTGCGCAGACGGAAGCATCTACCTTTACAAGATCTCTGCGTCGGATATCAGGCTAAACTCCGACAACGGCACCATATCCTCCGATACGGTGACCGCCGACAGCTTTTACGCTCATACCGACAACGGCAGCATGTATCTCTCCGAGCTGAGCGTTGACGGCTTATCCGATATCAGCACGGGCAACGGTCATATGGATATGGAGAATATCCATTTCGGCGGCGAGACCGTTATTGAAGGAAACGGCGATATTGACGGAGCTCATCTGAAATTCATCGGAGACGCATCCGTTACCTGCTCCAATTCCGACATAGAGCTCTCTGCCACAGAGTTTGGTAACCTGACCGTCTCCAACGGAAACGGAAATATCTATATCGACACTCCCTGCAGCAGAGCGGATTATACCGTTGAGGCGAGCACCTCCAACGGCGACTGCTTCGTTGAAAACGGCGGAAACGGAGAGTATAAGCTGGAAGTGAAAAACCGCAACGGCAACGTGGAAGTGACCTTTGATGAATATAGTGAAGAGTGAATAG
>JBJFHQ010000287.1:0-4376 GCA_051893755.1 Oscillospiraceae bacterium | reverse complement strand
GGGGAGTGAAGTATGGCAATAAGTCTGAAAAAGGAAGAGCCCTCCGACAGCGGGGAAACTCCTTCCATACGTGAGGTATTTCCCACTCATAACGACCCGCCCTATACAAACGGCGCTGTGGGCGAGGACGGGGAGATATATCCTGTAAGGGAGATATAACCGCAGGCATCGGGTGAGCTCTCCGGGGATATTCCCCATGAAGAGCCGCCTCAGAGCGATATCCTTCCGCCTCGCAAGGAAAAAGAAAAGGACATGACAGGCAGATTCCTGGAGCCGCGCATCTACATAAGAAATCCGCTGAAGCTGGTTCTTATACTTATTGCGGCGGCAGTGCTTACTGTTCTGATATCTTTTTCGATAGTGTATAATATGGGGCAGTGGAATTTCTGGGAGATAAGATAGACCGTTTCCGACTTCGGGGGTGAGCATATGGCGATAAATCTGAACAAGGACGCATATCCGAACAGACAGGGACAGACCTCGGAGACCCCTCCCATACGCGAGGTATTTCCCACCTACAGCGATACTCCCAATATAAACGGCAGAATGAGCGAGGACGGGGAGATATATCCTGTCAGAGAGATATATCCGCAGCCGCCCCCGCAGACAGTCATCGAAGAGGAAACCGCCGCCCAAGCACCTGCGGAAAATCCCCCCATATCTCCCCCGAAAAGGAAAAGCCGCAGAAAAAACATTATCATATATGTGGCGTGTACGATAGCTTTCACAGCGGCGGGGATAGCTTTGAAAAAGTCTGCCGATAACAACAGCTCAGAATATTCCTGTTATCGGACCGAGTGGATCAATTTATACAGCTCCGAAGGTATCAGCGAGGTCGTCATAAACGGAGATGACGCCGTTCTGACAGTTGAGATCGGCGAAAAAAACTGCGATATAGAGTTCGGGACGATTACCGGCAACATGGTCCAAACGACAATGCTGCCTCGGGAAAGCGAACACTCCGTTATTTTCATTGACCTTGACTGTGTTGAAATAGAAGATGCGTACTGCGCAAAAGACCCGTGCGATGTCACGCTGACTCTTCCGGAAAACTACAAGGGCAGTGTAAAGCTTATCGGAAACAATTCCCGGATAAACTGTGGTAACAGCTCATTCAAGGATATGTCCGTGACAGACAGCGGAGACGGTCAATATATCCTAAGTATTGATACGAGCGGCAATATTGACCGTTATTTCGATCAGAATGACGAAGATCTACTTACATAAGGTGGTAATACAATGGACAACAAATACCTTAAGCTCCTTGCAAAGCAGTACCCCGATATCGGCGCAGCTTCGGGGGAGATAATCAACTTAAACGCTATATGCTCCCTTCCCAAGGGCACGGAGTATTTTTTCAGCGACCTTCACGGCGAGTACCGTGCTTTTCTGCATCTGCTGAAAAGCGCTTCGGGCATGATACGCTCCCGCATCGGGACAATTTTTGCGAAAACTCTCTCCGCAAGCGAGCAGGAAGCCCTTGCGGCGCTGATATACTACCCCGAGGAAACGTTAAAGCAGCTCTCCGCCGAGGGCACTCTCGACGACGAATGGCGCAAGCTCACCATTTACAGGCTTATCGCTGTCTGCCAGAATGTTTCGGCGAAGTATTCACGCTCCAAGGTGCGCCGCAGAATGCCCGAGAAGTACGCCTTCATCATAGACGAGCTGCTCCATGTCACCGAGGACATCAACCGTGACCTGTACTACGAGAACATCATCTGCTCCATACTTGAAACGGGGATAGGCGACGATTTTATCATCGACATATGCAGTCTGATACGTTCACTCTGTATCGACAGGCTGCATATCATCGGCGATATCTTCGACCGAGGACCCAGAGCGGATATAATCATGGACGAGCTGATGAAGTACGAGGACATCGACATTCAGTGGGGAAATCACGATATCTCATGGATGGGCGCTGCTTCGGGAAATCGCGCTCTTATGGCGAATGTGGTGCGGATAGCCATATCCTACAACAATTTCGACGTGCTGGAGGACGGCTACGGCATAAATCTCCGTGCCCTTGCCATATTTGCTGCCGATAACTACGCCACCGACCCCTGCGAGCGGTTCATGCCCCATATCCTGGACGACAACAAGTACGACCCCGTGGACATAAATCTTGCGGCGAAAATGCACAAGGCGATAGCTGTTATCCAGTTCAAGCTGGAAAGCCGGCTGATACACAGTCACCCCGAGTATCACATGGACGACCGAGATGTGCTGAGATACGTGGACTTCCGCAAGGGCACAATGACCGTGAACGGCAAAGAATACGAGCTTCTCGACAAGAGCTTCCCCACCATAGACCCCGACGACCCGTCCCGTCTCACCGACGAGGAAACTGCGCTCATGGACGTGATAGCAGGCTCCTTCCTGCACAGCAAGCTGCTGGACGAGCATATCGGCTTTCTCTACTCTCACGGTTCGATGTACAAATGCTTCAACAACAATCTGATGTTCCATGGCTGTATCCCCATGAACGCCGACGGAAGCTTCTCCGAAATGGAGATAGAGGGCGTGAAGTACAGCGGTATGGAGCTTATGGAAAAGATAAACGGCATATGCTGCAAGGCGTTTTTTTCCCCCGAGGATTCCCCCGAGAAAAAGCTGTCGGGGGATATGATGTGGTACCTATGGTGCGGAAAGAAGTCCCCCCTGTACGGCAAGGACAAAATGGCAGCCTTTGAGCGCTATTTTGTCGGCGATGAGGAGCTTTGCCGTGAGGTGTACAATCCCTACTACGAGCTTTCGGACAGGCGGGACATCTGCGTGAAGATACTGGACGAATTCGGACTTGATTCCAATACTGCGCACATCATCAACGGACACGTCCCAGTAAAGCTCAAGGACGGAGAAAGCCCCATAAAAGCGGGAGGAAAGCTGTTCGTCATAGACGGCGGCATCTCCAAGGCATATCAGGGCAAAACAGGCATAGCGGGATATACGCTGATATATGATTCTCACTGTCTGAATCTGGCGCAGCACCCGCCATTCTCCGAGGATTACCGCCGCAATGCGCCCACTGTGACAGTAGTGGAGAAATGTCCGAGGCGGGTCAATATCTCCGACACCGATCAGGGAAAGGAGATACGCGAAAAGATATCCGACCTGAGATGTCTCCTCGAAGCCTACAGAAACGGCGAGATACTCGAAGCCTCCGAGCCTCATGCCGAGAGGAAATACATCCGAGACAGGCTCGGTATCAAATAATACTTCCCCAATAAAAGTGCAGACAAAAAAGCGCTGACCCGTCAAAGGTCGGCGCTTTGTTCATGCTTTGCTGCGGACTACAGACTCTTTTTCAGGGTCTCCTTCGCGGCGACTCCCGACAGCGCTATCAGTGCGATTATGTTCGGTATCGCCATAAGTCCGTTGAATATGTCCGCAATGTTCCAGACCGCCTCCACTGTCAGGTAGGGTCCTATAAACACCGCAGCTATGTAAATTATCCTGTATATCTTCGTAACGATGGGCTTGCTGCCTGTCAGGTAGGCAAGACACCGCTCCGAGTAGTAGCTCCAGCCCAGTATCGTCGTAAATGCAAAGAATACCAGACATATCATCAGTATAAAGGACGACACCTTCTCGGGGAAGGGCAGCCCGCTGCCGAAGGCGGCTGTGGTTATCTCCACGCCCTCAAGGGAGGGGTCGCTCCATGCGCCCGAAATTACGATAGCAAGACCTGTCATGGTGCAGATGCAGATAGTGTCGATAAAGGTGCCCGTCATGGTGACGAGACCCTGCCGCATGGGATTTTTCGTCTGAGCCGCAGCTGCTGCGATAGGTGCCGAGCCGAGACCCGCTTCGTTGGAGAAAATGCCTCGGGAGATGCCCTTCTGCATTGCAATGAGCATGGTGCCCAGTGCTCCGCCGCCCACAGCTCTGAGCCCGAAGGCGCTCTGTACAATTTCAGCCACAGCTCCCGGGACCTTTGTGATATTGGTGACAATGATAATGAGCACGCACAGCACATATGCGATAGCCATAAACGGCACCACGACCTCCGAGACCTTGGTTATCTGCTTGATGCCGCCGATAATGACCAGCGCCGCACAAAGTGTGACGATAAGTCCCGCAATAACGGTAACTATGGTATAATCGTGACCCAAAACGGTGATCGTCCTGTCGGAGAAATCGGAGAAGAAATTGTTCGCGGCGGAGGTGATGCCGTTTATCTGGGTGATAGTGCCGATGCCCAGCAGTCCTGCGAGCACTCCGAAAACAGCAAACGCCTTTGCGAGCCATTTCCATTTTTTGCCCATACCGTTTTCAATGTAGTAGAAGGGTCCGCCGAGAGCATGACCCTCGCTGTCGAACACGCGGTATTTCACTGCGAGAAGTCCCTCGGTATACTTGGTAGCCATTCC
>JBJFHQ010000286.1:0-9163 GCA_051893755.1 Oscillospiraceae bacterium | reverse complement strand
TATTGGTTATCTGCTAAATAATATTATATCCCGATATGTATAAAAAGTCAATGGAAAATTTATGACTTTTTGTGATTTTGTACAGTCAGCGTATATATCCATTGCAGCACTGCAAAAAATGCCACAAAACGCCCGTCACCCATTCCCACCGATAAAATTTCACACTTAATTCAACAGCATACGGAGAGCGCTTAACTCCTCTGTCAGCTTCTTCACAATAAGAGCCCTTGCTCGGCAGATCAATAATTACAATTCGGTTGCAGAATCGTCCTGAAAATCATATAAAATGTAATCTTTTTTTGATATTTTTTATCATTTGTTGACAAAAAATATATGATATGGTATAATAAAAAAGTTGGCTTATGTAAAAATCATCTTTTCTGAAAGGATCAAACTGCATGGGATTCAGTTCTGCAGCTTTCCTGTATTTTTTTCTTCCCGTTGTTTTTATTGTCTACTATATCATTCCACAGCTGAAATACAAGAACCTGTTTGCTCTGGCAGCAAGTCTGCTGTTTTACTCCTTCGGCGAACCGAAGGCAATATGGATAATGCTGCTGTCTGTACTGATAAACTATATCTGCGGCAGAATGATGACCTGCAGGCATAAAAAAGCTGTTCTTGCGGCATGCTGCACAATTAATATCGGACTGCTTTTTGTTTTCAAGTATCTGTCCTTTACTGTGGGACTTTTTTCGGACGATCACCCTTCGATACATCTTCCTGTGGGAATTTCCTTTTTCACATTTCAGGCAATGTCCTATGTGATAGACTGCTATCGGGACAGCTCACTTATCCAGAAAAATCTCCCGAAGCTGGCGCTGTACATATCTTTTTTCCCGCAGCTGGCAGCGGGACCTATCGTCAGATATCACGATATTGCATCGCAGATAGACGGACGGACTCACACTCCCGAAAAGACTGCCGCAGGAATACGGCGCTTCTGCTTCGGTCTGGGCAAGAAGATGCTGATAGCTAATACCATGGCTGCAGTCTCAGATCGTGTTTTCTCCGCAGAGCCTGCCTCACTGTCGGCTTTTTCCGCATGGACAGGCGCTGTGTGCTATACTTTGCAGATATATTTCGATTTCAGCGGATACTCCGATATGGCAGTGGGACTGGGGAAAATGTTCGGCTTTGACTTCGCCGAGAATTTCCGCTATCCCTTTGCTGCGTCCTCTATGACTGACTTCTGGCGCAGATGGCACATATCCGTTTCCTCCTGGTTCAAGGAATACCTATATATCCCCTTAGGCGGCAACCGCAAGGGAAAAGTCCGCACCTATGTGAATAAGTGGATAGTATTCATATGTACGGGAATATGGCACGGCGCAAACCTCACATTTCTTGTGTGGGGCATGCTCCACGGACTTTGTCTTACGCTGGAAGGAATTATCCCCGAGGCAAAGGGTAAGATCGCTGAATCTGCAAAGCGGATAGTCACACTGCTTATCATCATCGTGACATTTGTGATCTTCCGCGCAGATACGCTGACTCAGGGCTTATGTATCATCTTGCGCATGTTTTCATCGGGCGGAGACCACGGCTTCACATCCGGGCTCCTTTCCATGTTCACTCCCCTGTTTCTTGTCACTTTGGCAGCGGCTCTGATACTGTCGCAGCCTGTGGTCCCGACTGTCAGCGCAAAGGCTGAAAAGGCTTTCTCCCGTCCTGTCTGCGATGTGATTTCCTACATACTTGCAGGCGGAGTGTATATCCTTTCTCTGCTGGTGCTGTCGGAAAACGGATATAATCCCTTTATCTATTTCAGATTTTAACGGTGTATCACATGAACTCAAATTCTAAAAACAACAGAGGACTTCGCCATATCATCTTTATCGGCATATTCGCCGCAGCGGGACTGATACCTGCACTGTCCTTTGCTTTTTCCGATAATATCGTGGAAAAGCCTCCCTCCCTGATGAACGAGGACGGCTCTGTTAATGAAAGCTTTGCCGACGAAACGGAAAGCTATCTTTCGGATACGCTTCCACTTCGTGAGAAAATGCTCTCCGCACTTTCGGCGATACGATGCAATATCTTCTCCACAGGCTCCGACGAGGTCGTCAAGGGCAAAAGCGGATTCTATTTCTACAAGGACGAGATCGACGTATATACAGGCGCTGTGAGCCTTTCCGACAGGGAAGTATATTCTGCGGCACGGTATCTCTGCCTGATAGACGAATACTGCCGCAGCCATGATATACAGTTCCTGTTCGCACCTGCTCCCGACAAGGCTCAGGTGTACCCCGAATATCTTCCCGGCTATGTGCATGGCTCGGAGGAAAACGACCTCGACAAGCTCTTTGCCGCATTAGACGAGGCTGATGTGGCTTACTGCCGCCTGTCCGATGTCCTCTGTGAGGATATCCCCGAATATGACCTGTATCTTAAGACCGATACCCACTGGAACAGTCTTGGAGCCATAACCGCCTTCGGAGAGATAATGTCCTCGATGGGCCGCGGATATAACGATTACAGCGGTGCGGAGTTTTCCTTTTCGGGCGAGATAGAAGGCGATCTGACAAGACTGCTTTACCCGGATTCTCCGCCTATTGAACGGCAGGCGGTCATATCCGCCGAGCTCCATGATGATATGCGCTTTGTCCGTCCCGCACATATCGAGGGAAACCGTGACAGGGACTTCATAATGGAAAATCTGACGGGAAGCTCCGAAAGATACGATCTTGTTATCGAAACAGAGTGCCCCTCCGCCGAAAACGGAAGTGTCCTTGTCCGCAGAGATTCCTTCGGAAGAGCGCTTATCCCGTATTTTGCCGACAATTACAAAAAGGCGCGGCTTATCCGTTCCCTGACCATAACCGAAAGCGACCTGTCGGGTGCAGACGATCTTGTATATGAGATAGTCGGACGGAACATCAGAACGATATCAAGCGAGCCCTGCGGACTGCCGTCCCCCGAGCGAGAGGTGCCCTCTGCAGACGGAGGGCACTGCGGCGGAAGTATTGACGTGATAGAAAATTATGACGACAAGCTGTTTATTCAAGGTACTATTGACGAAAGTGTTTTTGAAACAGAACCATTGGCAGACATAATTCTGATACTGAAAAACACCGAAGGCACAGACTACGCCTTTGAAGCATATCCGTCGGGAATGAACGGCTTTTCTGCATATATTCCTTTTTCGCTGCTAAGCGTGGGAACATATGATATATATGCCGAGGCAGGCGGCTTTGTCACAGAGGTGATAGGCTCTGCCGATATTGTCCCATAAAAAAAGAGAAAGGAACTGGATCACATTGAGATCAAATAAATATGTTATTTCTGCAATAATGTGCGCACTTGCGCTGACTCTTGCCGCCTGCGGAGAGGAAGGCTCCCAAAATGAGCCTGTTCCCTCGGGAACGATCGCCCTTACTCAGACCACCGCCGAGGAAACAGAGGAAACCATTCCGGAAACGACAACAGTCTCTGAGACCGAGACCTCCCGGCCTGAAACGACTGTTGCCGAGACAGAAACTGCCGAAGAGACAACGACTGTCACCGAAGCACAGACAGTTCCCCCCGAGACTGCTGCCACTGCTTTAACAACAACAGCCGCTCCCGAGACCACGGTGACAGTCACAGAGACCACTGTAGCAGATTTCTCGGCAGAGCCTGTTTCGTCATTTATCATTAACGGCGTATGCTACTCGGCTGCGGATAATATCAGCATAAATGACTTGGGCAGCCAGTTTGCGCCCGTGTCCGAATATCCAAGCTGCATGGGCGACGGCGTTGACTGCGCGTATTCCTTCAGCGGCTTTACAATTACAATGTACCGTTCTCCCGAGGGAGCGGAAAGCTTTGTTTCCCTGACTGTTACAGGCAGCTCTGTCACAAATCCCAAGGGACTTGATATCGGCATATCCGAAACGGAGGCGCTGTCTATCCTCGGGGATTACTATGCCGAGGTGAATGGCGTAGGCATAAGCTTTATTTCAGATAATGGCAAAGTGACCGAGGTGGATTACATAAAGCTTATGTGACGTTTAGCCTGTACAGAAGTTTTCTTTGAAAGGTCGGATCCCGAATGAATATCAAAAAGCTTGCCGCAGCTCTTATAACAGCGGTCATCCTGCTGACTGCGCCATGCATTCTTAACAGTTTTTCCGATGCTGACATTTTCCCTGCTCTGACCGTTTCCGCAAAGAGCGGAAAATTCAGCCTTGCTCCCACATATACCGACCTCGGCGGAGCCGCCGCTGTCTGCTACAATACTATCAGCAGCAAATACAAGGCAAGACTTTACTATTCCGTCGACGGCAAAGAACGCTATGCCGAGCCTCAGACCGAAGGCTTTATCTATCTGCCCGACCTTACCCCGGGCAATAAATATTCCTGCATTCTGAAATACACTGACGGAACGAAAAGATACAACTACAAATTCACCATCAAGCTCAAAAAATCGGCAGACTCTGTGATATCTATGGAAAAATACGGTACAGAGCACGTGATGCTGTCCTGGAAGGATATTGCCGGCGACTATTCCTACGCACTCTATCGCTATGAAAGCGGAAAATGGAAAAAGCTTGGCATTACTTCGGGGACCCATTATATCGACGGCGGTCTGAGACCCAATACAAGATACAGGTACAAGCTCAAGGTCGTGGGAAATGACGGAATGATCAACATTCCCGAAACGGTTTTCTATGCAAATACCAAGCCGTCGGCAGTCAGAAGCACAGGCGTGAATCTGGCATCACCGTCAATGTACTGGGTCGGACCTGCGGGAGCAAGCGGCTATTACATCTATCGGTCAGTTAACGGAAAATTTGTAAGGATAGCCCGACTTTCGGCAGATAAGGCTTCCTTTGACCTGTCGGATTACTGCGACGAGACCTTCGGAGTATCGGCATACAGAAGAAACTCCGACGGTACTGTTTCCGAAAGCAGCATCACATCGGTAAAGTACCATAAGCCGCCCGCTTATCCTCAGAATATCAAGGCGAAATATTCCTCCGACGGAAATATCGCATTGACATGGGACTCCGCAGGTGACAATGCAGTTTATGCCGTATACATGGCTGAAAAGAAAAACGGAAAATATAAGCTGATACTCACCACATCATCAACGAGCTGTTCTGTTGCGGGACAGAAAGGCTCCCCTCCCCGTTATTTCAGGATAAGATACATTCTCGGCAGCCACAAAAGCGAATACTCCCCTATCTACATGGTAGCAAAGACTGTGAAGAAAACGACCTTGAAGGCATCCTGCCTGCAGGAAAGCAGCTCATGGGCTTCGGATAAAATATGCTCCGTTCCGAAGGGCAGCACGGTGGAGGTCATCGGAACACAGAACAATTTCTACTTCTGCATCTACAACGGAAAATACGGCTATATCTATGATCTCGCCCTTGAAAACAAAACGGAAAATATTTCAAGGTCAGCACTGAATCCGTCAAATCTGGATATCTACATCGACGACTGGATATTCTACAACGGAAGGGATACAAAGACTATCTGGGAGTATGTAAACAAATTTCCATACAACTCCGCAAGAGCCGACAAGCGGATAACAAGTGCGGAAACACTGCGAAAATACACAGATGAGCTTGCAGTAAATATGATAAAATACAATTCGGGAATGTGCTATCACTATGCCGCTCTTTCGGGAAGGATACTTGAACGTGCAGGCTATCGAACCTATCTGGTGTACTGCCCACATACAAGACCGGGTTTCCACTGCTATAATAAGATAAAACTGAACGGCACACTCACCTATTTCGATGCCTGTCAGCACGCTTACAACAACAAGCTGGGATATCTTCCCGACAGCAGTACATATATTTCTGCAAGGAAGCTCGACAAGGATAAGGAAGAGGTCGTGGAGCTTTGCTGAGCGGCTTCCGCATAAAACCCAAGACAAAAAGAACGGCAGGTCACCCTGCCGTTCTCTTATTACATTCAAATATTATCAGACATTCTGCATTTCATCAATTGCCTCTGTAGACACCTTTTCTTCGGACAACCCGGGAGCCGCCGCTTCCCTGACATCGGCGGCATCGGCAGCCTTCGCTGCATTTTCTGCAGCTCCGATACCGGCACCGATAGCCCTGCCCGTAAGCACACTGCCCACAAGGTCCTTGAGAGAGATACCCATTCCGTCAAGAAGTCCGTTGGATATCTGAGTTGTCGAAGCAGTTATATCGCTGACAAGCTTTGCAGTATTCCCCTCACCGTACATTGTAATAGTATCAATGTTTGTAAGAGGCTCTGCCACTGCCCTTGCTATCTCGGGCAGCTTTTCAAAATACATCTGCAGAATAGCTGCTTCCTGCATCTTCTGCATAGCTTCTGCCTTCTTGTCAAGACCCTCTGCTTCCGCAAGTGCCTTTGCTCTGACTGCTTCCGCTTCGGCGACACCCTTTGCTCTTATACCTTCAGCCTCCTGCTCGGCAGCATACTTTGCAGCTTCTGCCTTTGCCCGCTGAGCCTTTGCCTCCTGCTCTGCCATGTAGTACATAGCTTCGGCTTCCTTCTGCTTAACGGCAAGCTCGGCTTCGGCGTTCTGGATATCCTCATACTTCTTTGCTTCGGCATCCTTCTGTCTGGTATAGAGGTCTGCATCGGCACGCTGTTCCTGTTCGAATTTCTTTGCCTCTGCCTGCTTTTTGACCTCTGCATCAAGTCGCCTTTCCTGAATAGCGATCTTCTGGGTCTCCAGCTCAACTTCCTTTTCCTGCCTTGCGATATTTGCGTTGGCAGTAGTTATCTCGATCTGTTTGCGCTGTTCCTCTTCCTGTATCTTATATGCTGCGTCGGCTTCCGCCTTCTTGATATCGGAAAGCTTCTTAAGCTCTGCCTGCTTGATAGCAAGGTCATTATTCTTCATTGCTATTTCAAGGCTTGCAGCCACCTGCGCATCGTTTGACTGTTTGTCGGCTTCTGCCTTTGCGACAGCAACATCACGGTCAGCGATGGCACGTGCGATAGATGCGTCCTTCTGTATCTTGGAAATGTTGTCGATACCGAGGTTATCTATAACTCCCTGAGAGTCCGTAAAGTTCTGAACATTGAAGGATACAACGTCAAGTCCCATTTTTGCAAGGTCGGGCGCAGCATTTTCCTTGACCTTGTCGGCAAACTTCTGACGATTGGATACCATATCGCGAAGCTCCATTGTGCCGACGATCTCTCTCATATTTCCTTCGAGAACTTCCCTTGCAACACCGACGATATATACCCTATCCTTATTGAGGAAGTTCTGCTGTGCAAGCTCCATTCCTTCTTCGCTCAGAGAGACCTTTACATTGACAGCAGCATCGACCATGATATTGATATAATCTGCGGTAGGAACTGCGGACGCAGTCTTGACATCTACCGACATAAGGCTCAGGTCCAGCTTATCAAGTCTTTCGAAGAAGGGTATCTTTATCGACGCCTTACCGATAACTACTCTTGCTTTTTTGCCGATACCCGAGATTATGTACGCCTTATCGGGCGGAGCCTTTACATAGCCCGAAGCCAGAATTATAAGCACAACGATACCAACTGCAATGCCTATGATAAGTCCCAGATGTTCCTGAATAAATCCCATATCATTACCTCCGTTAAAAATTTCTACTATAATTATATTCCATCCGACAGGAAAAAGCAATACTTTTTTAACATTTTTCAACTTTTTTCTTCTTAAAACGGAAAAAGCCGGACAAAACTACAAATTGGATAGAAGGTTATTTTACTGTTCGATGGACTGAATAATCAAATCAACTGAAAACACGATGAGTTTATCGAGAATAACGATCCGTAAAACAAATCTGCCGACAGCTTCTGTTATATGAGAAGCCGCCGGCTGTTCGCTTATTTTTTACAGAATATCATTTGCGATCTGTTCGGGCGTAAGATGATTTTCTCTTAAGACCTCATCGACTGAGTATCGGTCGATAAATTCCTTTTTAAGACCGTAGTTATATACCTTGACATCGGTGGGACCGTAGAAACGGGCGATCTTCTCGCCAAAGCCTCCGTCAAGGATACCGTCCTCTAAAGTGATGACCTTTGAGTGCGTCTTTTTCAGAGCCTCCAGCATTTCGGTGTCAATTCCTGTGATATAGCGGGGGTTTATCAGCGTGGGAGCAGTGCCTGTTTTTTCGGCGATAAGCTCTGCAAGCGCTTCGCCTATCTGATAGAAATCCCCGAGTGCGATTATGGCAATATCCCTGCCCTGCTTTGTTATCTTATACTTGTCAAACTCGCTGTAATCCGTATCAACGGGCGCAGCTGTGTGGATAACGCCATTGCAGGGTATCCTTACTGCCACAGGGAATCTATCCTGCTCAATGGACCAGTCAAGCATTGCAAAATATTCCTCGCAGCTCGTGGGAGCAAGATAAACCAGATCCGGAATGTTTGACATCATCGGTATATCGAATATTCCCAGATGAGTCACGTCGTTCATTCCGTAAACCGACGCTGTGTTTACAAGCAGAGTCGCAGGATTTCCGTTTACGCAGAGGTCCTGGGATATCTGATCGTAGGTCCTCTGGAAAAAGCTTGAATGTGTGGCGAATACGGGCTTTCCGCCGTTTCGTGCGATTCCCGAGACCATAGCCACGGCGTGTTCCTCAGCGATTCCCACATCAACGAACTGCTTTCCCGCTTCCTTTCGCTTGTCCTCGGTGAAGCCGATATTTGTGGGTACGGCTGCCACGACTGTAACGACTCTTTCGTCAGCCTTCATCTTTTTCAGCAGATAATCACAGGTCAGGCTGCCGTAATCTTCTCCGTCAAACCTGAATTTGCTTTCCCCTGTTTTTTCATCAAATGGCATGCACCAGTGCCAGTTTTCCTTGTTTTCTTCGGCGGGAGCATAGCCCTTTCCCTTAAGGGTGTTTATATGTACAACAATGGGATGATCGATATCCTTCACCTTTGAAAAAGCTGCTATGAGCTTC
The DNA here is from genome assembly GCA_051893755.1 of Oscillospiraceae bacterium. Classification (GTDB taxonomy): domain Bacteria; phylum Bacillota; class Clostridia; order Oscillospirales; family Ruminococcaceae; genus RGIG4694. The sequence goes on along the minus strand of JBJFHQ010000286.1, from coordinate 266 downwards.
TCAATATCATTTCCCTCCGAAACGTAGATATAGTCCAATCCCATTGCCTTGAAGAGATTGCATTTGCAGGTACCGTTCGAATCACGAAGCGCCTTCAGATTTTTATAAAGACCGCCATGGTTTTCAGCAATGGACATATCATTGTCATTGACGATAATAATGAGATTGCTTTCAAGCTCCGAAGCAAAGTCAAGTCCCTCGAGAGCCTCGCCGCCGCTGAGAGAACCGTCTCCGATAACGGCGATGATATTCTCCTTATCTCCCTT
>JBJFHQ010000285.1:0-1961 GCA_051893755.1 Oscillospiraceae bacterium | reverse complement strand
AAGTCTGTAGTGGACTTTCACCACCGAGTTACTGCCCATTCGGGGCAAACAAAAAATCAGGCAGTACCGCGGTATTGCCTGATTTCGTCAAGTTATCGGTTCAGCACAGCCTTGCTATCATATTTGCGTATATCTCCGCATTGAGCAGCAGGGAACTTATCTTGATAAACTCGTCCGCGCCGTGCATATGATTATCCTCCCCGGGGAACTCCGCACCGAAAGCTACGCCATTTTCGGTATCATGCACATATGTGCCGCCGCCGATAGCGATACACTCGCCCTTTTCACCGGTGACGTCCTCGTATACGGCGAGAAGGCTCCTTACGAAGTCGCTGTCGGAATCCACATAGTGAGGCTCATTCCCGAGAACTATCTCCGCAGAAAAGCCCTTGTCTGCGATGCTTTTGCAAAGTGCGGAGGATATCTCGCCAAGGCTTTTTGAAACGGGGAAGCGGCTGTCGCAGTATGCTTTCAGAGCGCCGTTTTCGGCATTTATAACGCTCAGCACAAGAGTGAGCCCGCCCGATCTTTCATCGGAGCATTTCACTCCTGCCGAGCCTCCGTCGGTCTCGCCGAATGGGAACAGCTCCGAAAGCGCCTTGACCTTTCCGCCGAACAGCCTGCCCAAAAGTGAAAGCATGGCAGTCACAGCATTAACGCCCTGCTCGGGAGTGGACGCATGAGCACACACTCCCTCCGCTCTGATATAAGTGCAGTTATTCTTATCCTCTGCGTATATTTTTATATTATTAATACTATTTGCAATCTCATTGACCTTATCCGCAGAGGTGTTCTTCACCACAGCCTCGCACAGCTCGGGAACGGCATTTATCACCGAGCCGCCGTGAATGGAGATGATATTCTCCGAAAAATCGCTGTCCGTTATCTCGCAGCGCAGCATTCCCTTTTCGATGTTGATAAGGGGATAATTTCCGTCGGGAGTGACAAGCATTTCGGGGAATTTTTCATGTTTGAGATAGTATTCCATATCCTCGGAGCCGTTTTCCTCGTTGCAGCCCACGATGATGCGCACGCCCTTTTTCAGCGGGATATCAAGGTCCTTGACGCACTTCATGGCAAACAGTGCTGCCGCAGCGGGACCCTTATCGTCGATAGCGCCTCTGCCGAACAGCTTGTCACCGCGTATTTCCGCCTTGTAAGGGTCGCCGGTCCAGCCCGTGCCCTCGGGGACCACATCAAGGTGACACAGTATCCCCAGTGACGGCGGCATATCGTTCATATCCGCATGAGCGGCGTAGTTGTCGATATTTTTTGTCTTAAAGCCGAATTTTTCGCACTCGGAGAGATACTCGCCCAGGACCTCTGCGCAGTCTTTTCCGAATGGCATACCGTCCAGCGGCTCGCCCATTACGCTCTTATATGATATCAGCCTTGACAGGAACTCTATCATATCATTCTTGTGAGCGGTGATGTATTCGTGTATCTGTGTTTTATAGCTGCTCATGTGAATACCTCCTTATCGGAAACAAGAAAATCAGAAGCAAGAAGCAAGAAATTTTGCTCCGCTTCTGATTATGTTTTGATTGATCATCGCTTTTGCGTAAAGTGATTGTCTTTACATATCTTGAATTTTACTTGAGATTGGCTGTTCGCTTTCGGCGGAGCTCCCGTGGTTTTCGCTCTTGGATTTACCGACTATGCACTGTTTGTTTTCGGCGGAGCTCCGCTCCGCGCATTTGATTCGCCTAACGGCTCTCAAATGCACGCCGCCCGAGTGAGACCGTGCTTTTCGCGGATATTGGCTGTTCGTATGATGCCGTCCGTGGATTTGTTTCGGGCGGCGTTTATTGTTGTTCGTCGTTTCGACTTTCTGTTACTTCCGCAGATTGATGTCGCATATGCTGAAAAACTTACAACGCGGCAACCGCTGTCGGGCGGACCCGACGGGTGTTTCGCTGTCTGCGGACAGCGACCAAAGGACTCCGCCCTTTGGAAACTCG
>JBJFHQ010000284.1:0-9194 GCA_051893755.1 Oscillospiraceae bacterium | reverse complement strand
CATTATCAGCTCATGGAGGACATTCACCCCGATAATGAATATGACTGCCGCATAGCTTGGAACGGATATTGCAATGCTTATGTTCTCCGTTATGTTCAGCAGATATATTATGATAACGGCTATGTATAACAGCAGGGTCAGCACAGAAATGGGCTTTTCAAGCTTTGTCATTGCCTCCGCCATGGTCATGTTCAGCATAAATATCACTATAAATGATAGGATAGCCATAAATGGCAGCCATGGGCGTTCCGTGATAAACAGCATGATAATATATATCACCGAGATAAGCCATGTGTAGCCGCGCATAAAGCTCATGTAGAAGAAAACTATCTGCCGTCTTGTCAGCGGCATTACGCAGAGCATATCGTAGATAGTCGTGCTGCCGCCCTGAAGCTCCCTTGCCTGCGCGGCGGAGGAGAGGCTCTTTTTGATCGAGGGCGACGCTCCCTGTACAGGTGCTGCCATTCTCATGAAAAGGGGAACGTATGGAAATAATATCACGCATATTGAAGAAGCGGCTGCACTTCCGAAAAGTGTGGAAACTGTCATAAGCAGCGGAGTTAGTATGCTCATGAATATAATATAAATGACAGTAAATTTCGGCAGCAGCATAAACGCCATTTTAAAATATTCCTTTGTTTTCATATTATCACTCTTTCCGATGTTGATGTTTTAGCTGATGGTTATTTTATCGCCGTTGTAGGCGGTGTTTTCGGAATCGGTTATGCCCTTTTTGTGAGCTGCCGCTGACAGGAGCAGTCCGATAAGTGTGAAGCCTATGACTGCAAGTCCGCCCGAAATGCTGGTGTGTATAGTCTGTGTTTCGGATAAGCTGCCTGCTATCACGGGAATTAGGATTATCTCCGGAGAAAACCCCGAGGTTATCACGCCGATGCTGTGAAGGTGCGGGCTGTCAAAGGCATAGAATGCCGATATCCCTGCCATTTGAAGTGCGCCGAAAAATGCTGCGGCAACAGCTCCCCACACGGGGAAATCCACGCCGAAGAACATCAGTCTGACAGCCGCTCCGACGCAGCCCAGAGTATATATGACAAGCAGTGCCAGCCTTTCGGAAAAGACAGCCTTCATCATAAGCTGACGGGCAGAGGGCAATAACCCCGCAAGAGCGTTTCTCCGTGAGCTGCTGACCATGAGAACTCTTGTCTGCTTTTCGGTGTCGTTGGGCATAAGGGGATAGTATGATATGATTATCATATCGCACACCCACATGAACTCTGCCGCAAGGAATATCCAGATAGGGTGAATAAAAGCTGCGGCAGAGCTTATCAGCACCAGCGCCGTGCATAGCAGATAGACTTTTTCCCCGTGGATATTTTTAGTGAATTTCTTGTATGATTTTACGTTCATAATTCTTCTCTCCATTCAATAATTATCAATTATCAATTGTCAATTATCAATTTTTCGCCGTTGTAGGCGGTGTGCTCGGCTTTTCTTATCGCCTTTCGGTGGGACTGCACAGCTGATGCAAATGTGACAGCTGCAATAATTATCACGGCGATTCCTGCGCCTGTGCTTGTGTGCATAGGCTCATATCTGCCGAATATCTCCAGACCTCCGATAAAAAAGCACATTGTTATGGCGGGGAAGCCGTCGTCCAGAATGTTAAACCCCGCGAATTTTCCGTCAAGATATGCATAGCTTTCGGAGATGCCGATTATCTGTACGGCAAGGGGCAACAGCGCAAGAATGTAAAAGCCTCCGTCGAATTCAATTCCTATGAATATCATCCTTATGCCGACCGCAAGGCAGCTTACCGCAAAAATTATCAGCAGAGGCAGCCGCTCGGAAAATATCGCCCGCATGATAAGCTGTCTGGAGCAGGGAAGCTGTGCCATGAGCGCCCGCTTTTTCAGACGGTTGTCTGCTATCATGGAAGCCCTGCGGTTTTCGGGGTCATAGTCGGGCTCTATGGGGTAGTAGTTTTTCAGATTAATGTCGAATAACCACATGAAAATGCCCTCTGCCAGTACCCACATGGGCTTATATACCGCCCCCGCCGCGCAGCCCGCAAACAGTATGAAGCACAGCATATGCCATGTTCTGTTGAACAGCTTTTTTGTGAATTTCCTGTATTCGGATTCATTCATGGTCATCTGTCCTTTCGGTTCTCTCTGTTCTGCAGTATGGTATGCACAAGAATATCCTCATAGTTGGGAGTGCGTACCGCCGCATTCCTGAAATGGGGGATATCACTGCGCAGCGCAAGGGCTTCGTAGCTGCTCCCCATGACCTTTGTGCCGACGATGCCCTTTTTCGGCATATCGCTCACATCGCCGGAGATGACTGCGTATTTGTCCTGCGCTTCATCTGCGGAGAGCACCTCGGTTATGGTGCCGTCTATCATCATGGCGATGTAGTCGGCTATCTTGTCAAGGTCGCCTGTGATGTGGGTGGAGAACAGCACGGAATGCTCGCCGTCCGAGACAAATTCCCGCAGAATGTCCAGTATCTCGATTCTTGCCGCAGGGTCAAGACCTGCTGTGGGCTCGTCAAGGATAAGCAGCTTCGGCTCGTGTGCCAGCGCAAGGGCAAGCATCACCTTGGTTTTCATTCCCTTTGACAGGGTATTGCACTTCTTTTTTGTGTCTATCTGCCACATTTTCATGTACTTGTCGAAAACGTCGCTGTGCCATGTGCGAAATGCCATTGCAAAGGCGGCGGCGGTCTTTTCCACGGTGGTGTTGAAGTAGAGGTAGTCCTCGTCGGAAACGTAGCCTGTGAGCTCCTTGAAAGCCGCCTCGTCCTTTACGGTGTCGAGACTGCCGAATGCGGTGATATTTCCGCCGCTCCTGCCGTAGATGTTCATTATTATCTTTATCAGCGAGGTCTTGCCTGCGCCGTTTTCGCCGATAAGTCCCAGCACTGCGCCGCTCGGTATGTCAAGGCTCACGTCATGGAGCGCAAATGACGTACCTGCGAAGGTTTTTCTGATATCCCTTAATTCAAGAATGTTTTCCATAGTATTATTCTCCCTCTTTTAGATTATTTATTTCGCTAATAAGCTCGCTCTTCGTGAAGCCCTCGTCAAGGAGCCTTTGGGAATATTCCGCAAATTCCTCCAGCTTTTTCTGTCTGAATTTCCGTGTGAGCGCCTGTGCGTCGGGGGCATTGACGAAGGTACCCTTGCCCGGGGACGTGAATATCAGCCCTTCCTGTTCAAGGTCGGAATATGCCCGCTTTGTGGTTATGGCGCTGACGTGCAGCTCCGCCGCAAGCTGCCGCACACTGGGCAGCATGGTCTTGTCGGGTATCTCTCCGCTTAGCACCGCCTCTCGGATATAGGACTTTATCTGCTCGTACATAGGCTTGTCGCTGGCGGCGTTGAGAACTATCTTCAGAATAACAATCACCTCGCATGCTGTGTATAATAACTGTGTATATCATGTTATACACAGTATAGCACACCTATATTGATTTGTCAAGAGCTTTTGAAAAATTTTTTTGTGACATTGACTTTACGCTGATTAAGGGGTATAATATTTTATAATGAAAACCGAAAAACGGTTAAATTGACCATAAAAAGGAGCCGAAAATTATGGACTTTTACAGTGAAGCAAAAAATCTGAAGGACCAGCTCACCGAAAATCGCAGATATTTCCACAAGACCGCCGAGGTGGGACTGGATATGCCACTGGCACAGGAATATGTCATGACCAAGCTCGCCGAGTACGGGCTGGAGCCGAAAAAATGCGGACATGGTGTCACTGCGCTGCTGGGACAGGGCTCGCCTGTGCTGCTGCTTCGGGCGGATATGGACGCTCTGCCCATGGAGGAAATGAGCGGTGAGAGCTTCGCCTGCACAGGCGGACATGCTCATGCCTGCGGTCATGATTTCCATGCGGCAATGCTGCTTTCCGCCGCAAAGCTGTTAAAGCAGTCGGAATCCCGGCTCAAAGGTACAGTCAAGCTCATGTTCCAGCCTGCGGAGGAGACCTTCGAGGGCAGCCATGATATGATAGAAAACGGCATACTTGGATCGCCTCATGTGGACGCGGCGCTGGCATTTCATGTGGCGCCCGGAAAGATGCTGCCGGGGCTGTTCATGTACAATGCGGGCGGCGTTATGATGAACTCGGTGGACGGCTTCCGCATCGACATCAAGGGCAAGGGCGGTCACGGAGCTTATCCGAATCTGTCCGTTGACCCGCTGAATATCGCGGCGCATATCTATCTGGCGCTGGAGGAGCTTATCGCCCGTGAGGCGAATCCCGAAAGGACCTGCGTGCTGACTGTGGGACAGCTCCACGGCGGAAATGCGGCGAATATCATTCCCGACTCCGCATTCATGGAGGGGACTCTCCGCACCAACGACAAGGCTGAACGGGAAAAGCTGGTAAGACGCATATCCGAGACCGCAAAGGGCGTGGCTTCGGTCTACGGCGGCACTGCGGAGCTCACCGTTCTGTCGGACGTTCCGCCACTTGTCTGTGACAAGGCGTTCACCGAGGAAATGGCAGGCTACATGAATGAGCTGGGTATCGCAAAGCCCTTCCCCGACATGAAGGCAAACGCTTCGGAGGATTTCGCCGTTATCGCAGAGGCTGTGCCCTCGGCGTTCATGTACCTTTCGGCGGGCTTTACGGACGAGCGGGGAGACTACTCCGCTCACAATCCGAAGGTGAGATTCAACGAGGACGTGCTGCCTATCGGAGCGGCGGGACTTGCACACTGTGCTGTGCGCTGGCTGGAGGAGCACAGCAAATAATTGTTTAAATAAAAAAATGCATGCCGTACAATATACGACATGCATTTTTTATCAGCTTTGTAATTAAAGGTCGTCGTCCTCGTCGTCGAGGTAGGCGAAGTTGCGGCGGTATCTTTCCCTGCCTATCCAGTCGCTGACAGCGCCTGCGCCGTGGGCGATGAAGTATATCCCCACAACAAGCCCCGCCATATCGGAGAATACCCGCCCCGCATTGGAGAACACCCATATCCCCGCAATGAGCAGCAGCACGGCTACCACTATCCTCGGAGCAAACCAGCCTTCCTCGTTGCGGCGGCTGTTGAAGGCTGCCACCAGCGATTCCACGGCATTGTATATCATCACGATGCCGATGATGATGAACATTATCTTGCCCAGACCGTTGAGTATCCTCGTGTTGAGGAACAGAAATCCTATGACTATCAGTATCAGCGAGTCCACTGACATCAGATGTGCGTCCGAGCCTGTGATATTGCTCATTTTTATCCGCACCACAATAGATACGATGCCGCAGATAATGGCGCATATGCCGATAAGCTTCGACAGAGTGCCTACCACGCCGTGTCCGTTGAACAGTGCCACCACGCCCACAACTACCATGGCAAGCCCCGAGAGCAGCCATAATATCCGCAGTACGCTGTCAAGCAGCTTCTTTTGATTTGATCTCATACAAACTCTTCCTTTCACATTTATATTTGAAACGCCGACAGCCTATATATCGGCGTTTGCTGCCTATCCGAGGAACAGCTGGGTCCAGCTGTTTGTGGCGGGGTCGTAGCCTATGCCGGTTTCGGTGTAATTTTCGCTGAGGATATTTTTCCTGTGCTTCGGCGAGTTCAGCCAGCCGTTTACCACGTCCTCTGCGGTGGTGTAGCCGTAGGCGATGTTTTCTCCCGCATAGCTGTAGGTCATGTCATATTCGCTGAAAACGGTGAAGCAGGAGCTGCCGTCGGGACGGGTATGGGAGTATATCTGAGCACATTCATCTGCACGCTTCTGCGCCGCCTCTGCGAGAGTGCTGTTCAGCGCAAGCGGCTCAGCGCCGTTCTTTGCCCGTTCCTCGTTGATAAGCTCCAGAACCTCCTTTTTCATTACCTCGGGGTCCTTTTTCAGACCGCTTATCTGCATTGTGACAGCGCCCATTGTTATTGCAGTGGTCTCGCTGTCCGAGGAAGCTTTTTCTTCGACGGGGATATCCTCCGCAGCAGCCTCCGAAACGTTAACCGTTATGGACTTGAATTTTTTCTTGTTGTCGCGGTCGTAGACCCTGATAACGGCTGTGCCCTCGGAAACGCCCTTTACAGAGACCTTAACGGTGCTTTTCTTATAGGAGAGAGCGGTTATCTTAGCAACGGACTTATCCGAGGATACTGCGCCGATGCGGCTTACTCCCGATATTTTTATTGTGAATATCTTGGTTTTGCCGACAGTCACATTGTACACGTTTGCTCCCAGCTCCGACAGTACCAGCTCGTCTGTACCGACAGACTCCTCCGAGCCGCCCCAACAGGTCATTCCGACTGCGGAAAATGCCATTGCCGCCGAGAGTAGGACTGCTCCTATCCTGCTGTGATATTTCATAGTTTGGACCTCCATGCCCCTGTTTATACCTATAGGCAGCACTGCACAAAGCACACCTGACGGCTTTGCGCACAAGCTCTGTGCGGTACTGCCTTTACTTCAGCTTCTTGGTCACGGTGGATGAAAAATCCCCGTATATTTTTCTGCCGTTTATGGTCTTGTATGCGCAGACGATGTATGAATAGCTGCCCGAGGACAGCCCCTTTATCGTATAGCTCGTTTTGGACGTATCTGCGAGCTTCTGCGCCGTTTTGGCAGCAGTATCGTATCTGTACACGGTATAGCCGTCCGCACCGCTGACCTTATCCCAGGTGAGCTTTATTTTATATTTTCCGTCGGACCCTGACGCCACTCCGCGGAAGCTTTCGGGAGCATCCAGCCCTGTTTTCACGCTGACCGAGAACGCCCCCTCAGTCACCGAAGAATAGCTTATGCGGGAGGGTGCCACCTCGTACAGAAGCTCGCCGTCCTTTATGGAAAGACCGTATATTGCGTCGGTGCCTGTAAGACTAAGAGACTTTTCCTTACGGACGTTCTTTTCGGAGATATCGTAGCTGTATATGGCGTCCTGATCGTTGAACCAGAGCCTGCCCTCGGCGTATTCCAGCCTTGAAAAGCAGTAGTAATAATTCCCCTCGGAATCGGAGCGCCAGTTCCTGCCGATGGTATAGAGCTTCTGCGATACCTTCTTTGACCAGCTGTACCTGTTGAGGGTGCCGTTGAAGTTATCCACGTAATACCACACGTTGTCGGACACGGGGATTATCTGCCCCTCGGAAAGCTGCCAGAACATCTTATCATATTCGGTGCTGTCCGCAGGATAGCCGTACTCCCAGCTGTAATGGGGGAGCCATGAGCTTTTTATCGCCTCGTCGCTGAGCAGGAAAAGATCGTGAGCGGCTGCGCCCTCAAAATCGGGGAGAAGGTCATCCCATGTGACGTCCACATGATACCAGCTCTCGTCTATCTTCACCATGTTCCAGCAGTGAGCCATTTCCGTGCTGAGAACGCACACACATTCTATCCCTGCCCTGTTGAGCACATATTTGTATGCCATTGCATATGCCACGCAGATGCCGTTTTTGTTGACCAGCACCTCATAGGCGGAGCGGGTCTCGTTTTCGAGGTCATACTCGGCAGTCACCGCCAGCCTGTCGTGGATATAAAGCGCCTTCTGCACATCCGACCAGCTGTCCTTCATTCCCAGCAGTATCTCGTCCGCAGCCCTTTCCATTTCCTCGCGTCTGCGGGGGATAGAGGAGCGGGGATAATAATAGCCGGGAGTCACAGAGGTAAGATAGCCTGTGCGCCTGCTTGATCTGTAATAAAGATGAGTGTCGATATAGAATATATCGGGACGGCTTATGAGGATATCGGTGAGTATCTCCTTGTACTCGTCGATAGTGAGCCTGTAGTCGGTAAGGTCTATTTCCTCTGCCGCATTGTAAAGCTGTTCTGCGATGTACTGCTCCGCTTCGGCATATTTTTCGTGACCGCTGTAATAGTAGGAGTAATTTTCCGCAGTCTCTGCGAAGATATCCGCTGCGGGAACGGCAAAAACAGCAATTACAGCCGCCGTCAGAAACGACAGCAGTTTTTGGTATAATTTCATTAATGTACCTCGCTGTGAAAAGTTGCAATGCTTATCTCATTCGGTGTAAAAATACACAAAAGCCTGTTTCTGCAGGCTTTGCGTGAAATTTCAGCTGTCCGCGGAGCAGGGCTGCCGCCGCAGACAGGGTGAAAAAATGTTCATGTATTGTTGTTTTCGGGGATACCTTCGCGGACTTCCTTCAGCATTTCCTCCGTGAGCATCCGTTCGGGGTCCAGTATCATGATTATCTTATCTCCGGGCTTTGCCACTCCCGACAGATACTCCGCTGTTTTCGCGGATATCTTCGGAACGGGACGAATAACGTCGGAGGAAATATTGATAACGCTTTCCACCGTGTCCACGATAAAGCCCACTATCATGTCCCTGCATTTTATGGTGATAATGCAGGTGCGGCTGCCGTATTCCAGCTCATCCATATGGAAGCGCAGGCGGGTATCTATTATCGGTATTATAGTGCCTCTCACGTTGACGATACCCTTTGCATAATCGGGAAATTCGGGAACGGGGACTATTTTCGGCACCGAGATTATCTCCTGCACGCCGTCAATGGGGAATGCGTAATACTCCCCGTTTATGAGAAATATCATATATCCGTTTTCGGTGACACTGTCTTCGGATGAAAGTCTTTTTGATTCCTGCTCCATTATATGCGACCTCCGTTTACAGATTTTTCAGTATGGCTCCGCTTATGGAGCTTAAGGGCTGCTGTTCGCAGACTCCGCCCAGCTTGAAAGCCTCCATGGGCATGCCGTAGACCACGCAGGACTTTTCGTCCTGACCGATAGTATACGCGCCCTTGTCCCGCATGAGCTTCATTCCGCAGGCTCCGTCCGAGCCCATTCCTGTGAGGATAACTCCCAGAGCATCAGCTCCCGCAGCCTCCGCCACGCTCTCAAAGAGAACGTCCACCGACGGGCAGTGTCCCGAGACCTTTTCGCCTGCGGCGCATTTCACATAGTAGCCGTCGGCTTTTTTTGCAAGGCGCATGTGCTTGTCGCCCGCAGCCACGAGGCATAAGCCGTTATGGAGTGAGTCGCCGTCCACAGCCTCGCGGACCTCGAATTTACAGCTTTTGTTGAGCCGCTGAGCGTACATCTGAGTGAACACAGGCGGCATATGCTGAACTATAACGATAGGCGGGATATCTGCGGGAAGTCCCTTGAGGACCTCTTCAATAGCATCTGTTCCGCCTGTGGAAGCTCCTATAGCTATAATATTGTGCTTTCTGTCAGCTTTCGGCTTTGCAGACGAAAAGCTGCTGCGCACGGGGATAGT
>JBJFHQ010000283.1:4565-9242 GCA_051893755.1 Oscillospiraceae bacterium | reverse complement strand
GTTTCTTACCGCCGTTGAAGTGGATCTCCTCGACTTTGACCTCGGTGGACGAACGCTTCTGACCGTCCTTTTCAAAGCGGTTGATGTGGACTGATCCGACGAGTGTGACCATATCGCCCTTGCCGAACCAATCAACGATCATATCAGCGTTGCGATTCCAGGCGGTGCAGTTGAAGAAGTCGGTTTCGGGATTCTCCTCGCCCTTACGCTTCGGACGGTCGCAGGCAATAGTGAACTTGCAAAGACGGCTTTCGCCTTTGGTCTGAATTTCGGGTTCGGCAGTAAGTCTGCCTGTTACCATGAACTTGTTTAACATAGGATTTACCTTCCTTTCGTGGTTTCGGGTTTCTGTTGTGCTTTTATTATACTTAACTTTACACCCAATGTCAAGTATAATTTTCTGTTTTTCGGAATCTTTGTAGGAGCGCAGCAATCAGCACCCCGATTTTCGGTTTTCCCCAGTGTGATTTGTATAAATTTCGGATTATACTTGACTTTGCACCCAACTTTTGATAGAATAGAGGAAAGACCGAAATTAAGGGGGATACTTTTGTTTAAGCATAAATGTGAGATGTGCGGTTTGGAGTTTGAGACGAACAACACCCATGCAAAATACTGTATCTATTGCCGTGACAAAGCTCAGGTTGCCCGTAACCGTGCATACGCTGAGAAGAAGAAGTCCGGAAATGCCGTGAAGATCGGCAGCGAACAGGTTTGTCCGATCTGCGGTAAGACCTACACTGTGACCTCCGGTTCGCAGAAGTATTGCAAGGAGTGTACCGCCAATAAGAAGCGGAAGAAATCAGCTCCGAACACGGAATACCTTAAAGGGCATTACGATTATATCCGTGTCAACGTGCCGAAGGGAGAGCGTGAGAAGATCAAGGCTTATGCGGAATCTCATGGTATGAGCGTGAATAAGCTGCTGCTCACGGCTTTGGAAGAATACAAGAAAGCTCACAATCAGGAGGGATAAAAAATGGCTATTGATAATACTGAGGTCATTGATGCTACTGCCTATGAAGGTAATAAGCTGATACTTCAACTCTATGACCATTTGGAGTTTGATGATGAGATAATCAAAGAGCATATGTTTATGCTTCAGGACAAGCTGAACGCTTACATATGGTTTGTTGACAGTAAGCAGTACGAAGAAACTTATCCAGATGCAAATCTTTCGGTTTATGAAATACAGATAAAGTTCAAATACCAGCCGTCTGATTTCTGCATTAAATTCCTGAATCATGTAAATGACAGGCTCAGTTCTACGAGTATCAGCGTAGTATATGAAGTTTCAGACTGAATGTCACTCCAAATCCCCATTCTTTTTACGCTTGCGGTCTTGCTGTTGTTCGTTGCGTTCTTGCCTGAGAAATTCCTCAATGGTACGCTGTGCGTCGGCAAGATCACGCGCCCGTTTATCCGCTTCACGAAACTGCTGATCTTTCTCTGAACGCTCTTGTATAAGGGCGTTTATTTTTTGCTCCAGATTCTCAACGGTCGGGATATGTCCCGATGGGTAAAGTTCCAATACCTGAGAACGGATTTGCCCGTATTCGCTCAGCTCGGCACTGTTGTCCTTTCGGTACTTCTTCGCATCACTTCCGCTGAGAGTTTTCAGCTTCTCACCGTACACTTTCAGTTTGCGGTATTTCCGCAGAACTTTGAGCTTGAATTTCAGATCTTCCATTTCGGTATTCATGGTGTTCAGCTCGGAGAGTAGGCTACGGCTATTGGCGTATGCCGATAGGGCCGCAGGACGTATCTGCTCAGGCTCTACACCATACTCGGCAATCACGTTCTTAGCGATACTGGCGAGCTTCATATTGCCCCTGTCGATAGCATCCTGAACGAACTTGTTCGGTGGCTTTTTCGTGATAACTCTGACCTTTGTCCTCGGCGTGTAGATCATAACTCCGTGATACTGAGCGATGCGGTCTTTGATCTGCTGTGTCTCATAATACCAGCCGAGTGTTCGGGCGCGAGTCATTTTGGCTCTCGGATTGCGTTCCTTCTGCTCCGCAAGCATAAATTTCAGGTCGATCTTGTGGTCGGGATTATACTCGACAAGCACACCATACTCGGCGCACTTCCTGAGAAAATCATCGAAGTCCTCGCTTGCTTTCACAACCTGATCTATCGTGTATTTAAGCTTGGCTTTCCACGATAGTCCCTGACGGTTCATATCCCACTCCCAATGGCTCTTGCCCTTCGTTCTTTCGGGGTGTTCAATCACTGAGAGATGATGCCGTTTGCATACCTCGTCTGACAGGTCAATGAGCTTCTTCCACGCACGTTCCTTGACCTTGCCCTGATTCATATTTGTCTCGAAAGTTCTGCCGTTGGCACGGCTCACATTATTGAATATAACGTGCAGATGTGTGTGGTCGGTATCGGTATGAACTGCGAGGAAGTATTGGTATTCGCCCTTGAGGAATTTCTCGCAAAGTTCCTTGCCGACTTCCAAAGCTCTTTCAGGCGTGATCTCACCAGGTTTAAAGCTCTGAATAAAGTGTTGAGAGAGGACAGTATTCAAGCCCGTTCCTCCTGCACGGACTGCTTCAAAATCTCTGCTTGCCTGTGCAGGATCAGAGCTGCACCCGTATGTGAAAATCAATCTGCCGCCGTCTGTCTTTTCGGGATTGGCGATATAGGCTAACGCTTTAACCTCAGTAGTTTTGATTGCAAAGAGTTTAGTAGTTGCCAAATCTTATCCTGCCCCTCCTTGATGTTTACGATGTCCTCGGCATACAATTTGTTCGTGCTGTTCGCTCTTACGGCTATCTGATTGATGTTGTTGGAAATACTGCCGACAAGCCTGTAAATCTTATCAAACTTCTCCTCATCAAAATTGACTATATATCCCTCAAATATCATAGCCCTGATGAACTCGCTCCGTGACCTCAGACCGCTGTTGCGAAACTTGCGCTCGATAGCTTCGTATTCTGCTTCGGTAAGGCGTATCTGCATATACCGATTATGTGGTTCGATCTCTGCTATTTTTCTCATCTCCTTCGTTCGGGGTTCAAGGGGTGTCCCTCTTGCAAGCATTGTATCGGAACATTAAATTTCTGAGAAATTGTAATGCGGAGATACCGAGCTTGCTGGGTTTGAATCACGCCCTCCGTGCGTGACTTCAATTTGAGCCTTCGGCTCTGTAAAGTTTCCTCTCTCCGTCAGAGGAATTGGAGCTTTGCGACTTCGGCTGCAATACCCCCTCACTTATCTACCGCCAAATTTGAAAAATCGGGAAAGAAATTCGCAAACGTTCACAAAAAATTTACGATTAGATTTGCTGATGATACAACATTCCGAACTTTATGCCGCTTTATTCCGAATTTAATTGATACTCATGCATAATTATGGTAAAATATTAAGAGTAGGCTGTGTCCGGATCGCTATCTGACAGAAGAAGAAATTTCATTTAGGGGCGATGCGTGAACGGGATAAGTAAAATGCAAAAATCCCTGTTCTGAACTCCGTTTCAGAACAGGGATTTTCAGCTTTTGCAGGAGGGAAAATAAAATGGATCATGAAAGAATTATATACATCTACGATTATCTGTCACGGTACACAGACGAGAACCACTATGTATCAATCAGCCAGATACAAGAACACCTCGCCAATGCCTGCAATCTGACCAGGGTGAAGAACGTAACGATTCGCCGTGACCTTGACAGGCTTACTGCTATGGGAAATCAAATCGTAAAGCAAAACCGTGAACATAATACGGCATACTACGCTTTGATTGGCAAGGGTTTCTCATTCAATGAAATACGTTTCATCGTTGATTCGATCTCGATAAACAAATTCCTGACAGCGTTTCAGAAGCAAACACTGATAAAGAAGTTTGAGGGTATGTGTTCCGATGCAGAGATAAGGCAGCTCATGAGCCGTATCGTTCTGAATGACCGTTGTCCCTCGACACTCGATCTCTTGGAAAACTTGGATAAGATTCATAGATTGATCGGTGAACGGCAGAAAATAGATTTTGAATACGGCAAGTATGACGAAACAACGAAACAGATAACTTATTACTATAAGAAACGGGAAATGCTCCCTGTGAGCGTGATCTACTTCCATGAGCGATTCTATCTGAAATGCCTCAATGAGAAAGATAGGAAATGGCGTATATACAGAGTTGACCGAATGAAGAATATCCTCGGTGGCGAAGTGTCTCATGTTCGGCTGCCGCCGGAGGACAATTATGAGGGGTTCGTAACGGATATGTTTGCTCCTGAATACTTCACCGTAGTCACACTACGGGTAAAGAAGTATCTGCTCGATGAAATGAGGGAGAATTTTGGAGATTACGCTTCGATCCTTCATGATGAAGATGCTGACTATGTTCGTATCCGTGTACGGGTAGGTATCAACCGCAAATTCTATCTGTGGCTTATGCAGTATGGTGACGGTGTGGAACTTGTTTCACCTGCAAAAGAACGAGCTGAGTATTTGGAAGAAGTCCGTAAAATGCTCGGAGCTTATCCTGAGTTTGCTGAATAACAGCTTTTTGACGGCTTTTTCTGCAACTCACAAGCAACTCTTGTGCAACCCCATAATTAATGATCTGACGGTAAGCTGTCATTGTTCTCAGACAAACAGGTTTTGAATAGCTTTGAATTTATGCCGATTGACCTTTCCGTTCCGTTGTGGTATAATTAACCTATAATCTGC
>JBJFHQ010000283.1:0-4465 GCA_051893755.1 Oscillospiraceae bacterium | reverse complement strand
ATTTATGCCGATTGACCTTTCCGTTCCGTTGTGGTATAATTAACCTATAATCTGCTTTGCTTGGGAGTGATACGATATGGCAGTCTACATAGTTTTCGACGTTGAAACGCCCAATCGGGCAAATGACCGTATGAGTGCGATAGGCATTTCTGCAATCAAGGATAATAAAATCGTGGCGAACTACTTTTCTCTTGTTGATCCCGAAACACACTTCGACTACTTCAACACTAAGCTCACCGGAATAGATGCGGATAAGGTCAAGGGCGCACCCAACTTTGCAGAGCTATGGAAGAAGATTGAGCCTATCATGAACAAGGGTATCCTCGTTGCCCATAATGCTGTGTTCGATATGAGCGTTCTTCGTGCCTGCCTGCGTGATTATGGTATCACTTGGAAACCGACTGCAAAATACCTTTGTACGGTCCGGATCGGCAGGCGTGTTCTGCCGGATATGAAGCATAACCTAAACGTGATGTGCGATCACTACGGTATTGCTCTCGATCATCATCAGGCAGACAGTGATAGTCATGCCTGTGCGGAGATACTGCTGAGATATATTGAAAGCGGTGTTGATGTGAGAAAATATGTGAAAGAATACAAACTATAAATCAGCGATTATCAGAGCTGTTGCGATAAAGCAATGGCTCTTTTCTTTTCAGAAGTACAAATTCTGTCTATCTGAAATGATATAATAAAAAATTAAAGTTTGTTTCCAGAAAGCCAAATTTTGTCCAACTGGTCTCGTATAATGGAAGCAGACAAGCATCAACTCGATACTTTTGTGATGTCATTGAACAGTTCCATACAAGACTTGATCGGTAATCCATTACGGTCTTTAGGGGGTGATAGCTGTGTACCGGACGATGATAATAGATCACGGTCTGCATTGATTGCCTTGCGGATTTGTTTGTGCTGATACAGAAGTTGAGTGTGCTATGCTGTAAACTCTCGGCATAAATGGCGGTCTGAGCAGATCAGGCCGCCATTTTTCTTACACCTAATGTGATAGGAAGATGAAATTTTGGTGAAAAGTTGCCGCACTATAATTTTGCACAAAGAGTAATTTTTCAACATGGGACTGAGATTTGAATGAGTTAGGTGAAAATGTTGGATTGGTAGTGCATTATCGAAAAGTGCAGGAAAAAGGGGCTTTTATAAAAATCGGGTGTTCCCGAACGGGAACGCTGAGAAGTTGCTTTTTACGCTGTAATGGTTCATAATAATATAGAACGCATCGGCGCGTTGCTCCAACGGTGAACCTTACTGCGCAGGAGGGTTACTCGATCACTGTATGGAAACTGAATATGAAACGATCGAATGGACGAGTAATGTTTGATTGTCGGACGGGTATATTCCGAATGACAGGCTTACTATGTTCATTTGCTGATTTCCGTCTGACAGAAAGGACGGAACCGGTATTATGAATGATTTACATACTCCTCAGATTTCATTATTCAGCGAACAGGAGGAGCCGCAAAGCTACGAAGTTTACGTTTTCGGAACTGATGATCTCGTTGAGCAGCATAAGGACAACTTCTGCTTGGCATTATGTCGGTATATAGACGAGATCAATATAAGCCAGAAAACGCTGGCAAGACTGACGGGGATTGCTCCATCTACGCTCTCACGGTATCTTTCGGGGAAAAGGAAGATGCAGTATGATTACCTCTGTGCGGTCTGTATAGCACTCAGACTTCACCCTTGCAGGCAGCGTTACTTGTTTTCGCTCCTGCTGTATGCGATGCCGTGTGATCAGGATTACAGAAAAGCAGATAAGAACATCATCAGGGCTTATCTTGACGGCTGTGCATTCGATAAACGTTATACGCTGACAGCCTGCAATGAACAGTTGACGGCAATCCATGCCAAACCTCTTACAAACCTGACCTCTGCTAAGGAGGACAGTGAGTAATGGGAAGATTTATGTATGTCCACTTTGGCGATGATGTTCCCCGTAACATCGAGAAAGAGTATAACAAGCTCTTGCGAAAAGAACGATACCTTGAGGAGCTGGATGCAAAAAATGGAAAGATCTATCCCGATTTTGACTATGTTCTATCTTCGAATCCCGATCCTGCGAGTATTCCCATAAGCGAGGAAGAAGAACAGGAGCAGATCAGACACCGGAACAGGCTTGATTATCTGGCTGATGCCTTAGAACTGCTGAAATCGGATTTTCCTGAAGGGTATGAGCTTATACGGGACTACTTTCTGAGAGAGGACAAGGTGACGATGTGGTATCTCGTTGAGAAATACGGCTTATCAATTGACATGGTACGTTACCGAATCAAGATTGCAAAGCAGAAGCTCAAAGAGTATATCATCTTGCACGAAAATGAATGAATAAATATGTGCAGAACGCTGATTTTTTCTTTTTGTAGAAATAAATATGGGAAAAACCTTCCCGATTTTGCAAAATCCTCGGTTGATATATAGAGGGGTTCATACCACTGATCTCTGAAAAGGGTACGGATCACTCGCTGACATATCCTATCCTCCGTGATGAGGGGCGGTACGGTTCTTCCATTTGCCTAACCGTCCCATACTTTCAACTATGCTTTCATGTTAATTCCTTTTATTTTCTGTCAACAGCAGAGATGCTGTTGGGAGTGTCCGTCCTTCGGGGCGTACATTGCCAAAGGCATCTCACACATTCCTCTTAGTTTTGTTTGACGGCTGATATGCTGTCGGGAGCTTCCTCTTGATCTGAGGGGAAACTGCCAACAGTACATCAAATATCAGGCATAAAAATAACTGACAACGATGCACTTAGTATCTTGACAATAGAATATGGAACATCTACGCTTTTTCAGTTTCTTTTCTTCTGACAGGAAGGAGGTTATGTCCTATGGATTCAATACCGCTTGAAGTTGTATATAAGAATATGTATAGCGAATATCCTGAGATACTGGAAGTAAAGGACTTATGTGAAATTCTCGGCTATGGAAAGAAAAAGGTTTATCAGCTTATCAAGGAAGGACAACTCAAAAAAATTCCTTGTGGTAGAACAATCAAGGTCGCAAAAGTTACGGTTATAGATTTCGTTCTGCAATGCGCACAAAAATAACCGGTAGAAATGTCCCTTGTGTCAAATTTTGTAGAAGTGGTAGGAAAACGCTTGCAAATGACTTTGTTTCGCGCTACAATATAGTTATGAGGTCAATAGCGCAGACCACCGCTTTCGACATAAGGAGGATAATATAATGAAAGCAAGTCTGCCTTTTAAGTACATTATTGCCGAAAAGAAGGGCAAAAACTATGTTGTCTTTGATTTCAAGGACGATAGTGGCAAGCGTAAGAGAAAATGGGTTACAACCGATTTGCCTGTTGACTGTTCTTATAAAGCACTGACAGCAAAGGTGAACGTAATTGTAGCAAAGTTCTATGAGGAGTTTCTCACAGGCAGCTTAACAAAAGTCAAGGAAACTCCAAAGGAAAAGACAGAACTCAGCGAGGAGGTTCTCAGTGATGATGCTGTATGCAAGACAGATTTTGAGTTCACAGCATTTCTTGACTACTGGCTTGAAACGATCAGACCTACAATCGCACGAACCTCTTATGAGAGCTACAATCGCTATATCACCAGGATCAAAAACTATTTTGACGAGCGCTATCCGCATCTTCTTCTTGGCAACCTGACAGCTTTACAGCTTCAGCAGTTCTATAACGATAAGTTCAACAGCGGTCTTTCGGGCAATTCGGTAAAGCATTACCACGCCAATATCCACAAAGCACTAAAATATGCTGTAAAAATGGATATGCTCGATGTAAACGTCGCAGATAAGGTTGAACTGCCGAAAATCCAGAAGTTTGAAGCCAATTTCTACAACAAGGACGAGTTGGAACAGCTCTTTGAAGTATTCAAGGGCGACAGACTTGAACTTGTGGTACACATTGCAGCTTACTACGGACTTCGCAAGAGCGAGATTATCGGTTTGAAGTGGGATTCCGTCAACTTTGAGGAAAAGAAACTCACGGTTCGCCGTAAGGTTTCCAGCACTTATGGCGGCGGCAAAGAAATGATTTTTGTCGAAAATCAGCTTAAAACTGAGTCCAGTGTAAGAACTTTTCCCTTGATTCCTCATATTGAGCAGATGCTAATAGAACGCAAAACCCTTGAAGAGTACTACTCGAAGCTCCTCGGTAAAGACTTTGACAGGGAATATGACGGCTTTGTGTGCCGTGACAACTTCGGTAAGCTGATTACGCCAAACTTTGTGACTTCTCACTTCAAGTACATCATTAAGAAAAATAAGCTCAAACACATTCGATTCCATGATCTTCGTCATTCATGTGCCAGTCTGTTGCTCGCAAACGGCGTATCCATGAAGGCGATCCAGGAGTGGCTCGGACATTCAACATTTAATGTTACAGCCAATTTTTATAGTCACCTCGACTTTCATTCCAAAGTAGAGTCTGCGGAGACTATCGCCAAAGTGTTGGGTGGAGACAGTACAGATACGGA
>JBJFHQ010000282.1:0-1980 GCA_051893755.1 Oscillospiraceae bacterium | reverse complement strand
TATCAGGAAGTGGAGTATGCCGAGACCTTTATCTCATCAAAGGTGTACGATACTATCAGATTATGCCATATAAAGGGCGGTCTTGCGATATTCAGCGGCGATGCGGGCATAGGCAAGACGAAAGCAGCTAAGAAATACGCTGCGGACAATCCCACGAACAGCATTTACATAGCATTAAATCCCTGTTTAACGTCCATGAAAAGCATATTAAAGATGCTTTGTTCAAAGCTCGGAGCCCGTCCGGAAAGACAGCTGGACGATATGTGGCTGTCGATACGGGAGAAGCTCTCGGACGGAATGGTGATAATCTTTGATGAGGCGCAGCACTTGCCTTACAAGCCTATCGAAATGCTCCGCTCCTTCGCAGACGCATTTTCGGACGAAGGTCAGACCTTGGGCATTGTGTTTATCGGAAATCCCGAAACGGTCCGGCGCTTGGGCGCTAAGCAGAAAGCCGAATTCGCACAGATCGCGAACAGGACGAAGCAGAAGCTGGTATACGGCACAAAGCAGATACAGCGGCATGACATAGAACTGCTCTTCCCGATCCTGCAGAAAACGGAAATGGCTGCGGAAACGGATTTTTTGTGGAGGGTGGCGCAGTCTGAGCAGGGGCTCAGAGGAGCGGTAAACCTCTTCGGTAATGCCTACGACAACGGGAATTATACATTTAAAGGGCTTGTCGCCATGGCTAAGCACATGGAGCTTGACCTTTCCGGGATTGACATCTCCGAAATAAAGGCGGAGATGAAAAAGGGAGCCTGACCGCTCCCGCCTTAATGCGGCTCCGAGGTATCGGAACGGTGGCAAGCCCGTGTAAACGCAGAGTCGGGATATTAATACAAACATGGAGGGTTTATTATGGCAAAGGCTAAAACCAAGAAGATCAATCATACGGAAATGCTGGAGAAGATCCGTGCATACAAGTCGCTCAACAGCTCAAAAGCAGCTATTGAAAAAGAACTTGAACAGTGCAAGAATTACATCATTAATGTGATGACCACACATAACCTTGAAGAATACGAAGTCGATGCGTTCAAGGTTACGTACAGAGACTCTGAGAGAACAAGCGTAGACAGTGAGAGGTTGAAGACCGAAAGACCGGATGTTTATAAGAAATATTCAAAAACATCAATCGTCAAGCGTCTTAACGTTACATAAGAAATTATACGGGGCGGCAATGATCATCATGCCGCCCTTTGAAGGAGTGATATGATGAGCAGTCTGAAAGGAATATGGGCTTCCGCGCGGGAGCTTGGAATCGGCAGCGACGAGCTGCATTTGCTCTGCAAGGCAGTCACGGGCGAGGACAGCCTGAAAAATCTGGACCGAAGCAAGCTCACAGCCCTAAATAATGAACTGGTTCGCAGAAAGGCAGGACACAGCCGCCCGACAACGGATAATACCGGCAAAAAGTACGAAACATCGGGCATGACTCAGGCGCAGTGCAAAAAGGCGTTCGCATTGATGTACGATCTGGCGAGCCGCGATCGAGAGCCGTCCTCGGCGGACGTTGCCGAACGGCTCTGCGGTGTAATACGCAAGGTCAATAAAAAGCTGTCCGGAGTCGCACAGCCTTTTGCAAAGCTTGACAGTAAGGACGGGACTAAGCTGATAACCGTTCTGATGAAATACATTGATTCAGCTGATAAGAAAGGAAAGGAAAATGTTTGAACCATTATTTCGCGGAAAGCGGCGGGACAATAACGCTTGGATCGTAGGCGATCCGTTTCACAAGGACGATGATATCCTTATCCATGACTTTAAGCAGGGATTTAGTGCAAAGGTCATTCCCGAGACAGTCGGGCTTTTTACCGGAAAAACGGACATAAACGGGATACAGCTCTTCTGCGGCGATATAATCCGAGGGAAGGTGCGTATGTTTGATGATACCGAATACTACGGAGTTATCGTATGGCGAAGTGAGATCTCCGCGTTCGGAGTAAATATGCTGACCGGATTCCCGGCTTTTCGTTCGTC
>JBJFHQ010000281.1:0-9332 GCA_051893755.1 Oscillospiraceae bacterium | reverse complement strand
TTTATCTTATCCACCTGCTTTTCGGATTCCTTGCGGTCCCAGCCGCAGACGTCCATGGTGTTCTTCACGCAGGTCTCATTGTCCGCCCAGATGAATATACGCAGGGTGTTCTCCCTGTCAGCAAGAACAAAATCCGCACATCTGCCGATGATTATGCAGGGAGACTTCTTCTCTGCCAGCTCCTTGATTATCTTCGCCTGAAAGCTGAACAGATTGTCCTCCGAGGTAAAGTCTGCGCTGGACGGCGACTTTATCTCACCGTCGTAGACCTTGCCCTTTTTGAAGATGCCGCCGCTTTTCCGCTCATCGGCGAGTCCGAAAAGGCTCTCATTTATGCCGCTGTCCTCCGAGGCAAGCCTGATAAGATCCTTATCGTAATAAGGGATACCCAGCCTTTCGCTGAGCATTTTTCCGATAGTGCGTCCTCCGCTGCCGAAGGCTCTGGAAATGGTGATAACGTAATTCTCCATATGATCCTCCCCTATTCTCCCAGATAAGCTTTCTTTACGGAATCATCGTTCATAAGCTCCTTAGCGTCGCCCGAAAGAACGATCTTTCCCGTTTCAAGCACATACGCCCTGTTTGCGATGGAAAGCGCCTTCTTTGCGTTCTGCTCAACAAGAAGGACGGTGGTACCGCTTTCGTTCACCGATTTGATGATATCGAATATCTCGTTTACATATAGCGGAGAAAGTCCCATTGAAGGCTCGTCCATGAGAATAATGGACGGGTGAGACATGAGCGCTCTTCCCATAGCAAGCATCTGCTGCTCGCCTCCGGAAAGAGTTCCCGCCACCTGCGTGCGGCGCTCTTCAAGTCGGGGAAAGCGCTTGAATACGTTATCCAGCGATTCCTTTATCTCCGCCTTGTCCTTTCGGGTATAAGCGCCCAGCATAAGATTTTCGTATACGGTAAGTCCCTGGAAAATTCTCCGTCCCTCGGGAACGTGAGCCATTCCCATGGTGACTATCTTGTGAGCGGGAGTTTTGGTGATGTCCGTGTCATTGAACACTATCTTTCCCGATTTTGCCTGAACCAGTCCCGTAATTGTGTGCAGAATGGTAGTTTTTCCTGCGCCGTTTGCGCCGATAAGGGCGATTATCTCCCCCTGCTCTACGTCGAAGGAAATGCCCTTGACAGCGTTGATCGCGCCGTAATAAACCTGTATATCCTCAATATGCAGCATTGACATGACAATTTCCTCCTATCATTCGCCCAGATATGCGGTAACTACCGCGGGATTTTGCAGCACCTCGGAGGTAATTCCCTGTGCCAGCTCCTGACCGAAGTTCAGCACGGTTATCTCCTCGCAGATGCCCGAAACCAGCTTCATATCATGCTCGATAAGCAGTATCGTCATATCGAAGTTATCCCGTACAAAGCGGATAGTGTCCATAAGAGAAGCGGTCTCGTTGGGGTTCATGCCTGCGGCAGGCTCGTCTAAGAGCAGCAGCTTCGGATTTGTTGCCAGCGCTCGTGCTATCTCAAGCTTTCTCTGCTTTCCGTAGGGCAGATTGGACGCAAGCTGTTCCTTTTCGCCCTCCAGACCGAACACCTTTAAAAGCTCCTCGGCGCGGCTGTTCATCTCACGTTCGGCCTTGAAATACCTCGGCAGACGGAGTGCTCCCTCGATGACCGAATACTTCTTCTGATTGTGCAGTCCTACCTTTACGTTGTCCAGCACCGACATATTGGAAAACAGACGGATATTCTGGAAGGTACGGGCAACTCCGCAGCAGTTTATCTGCGCGGGAGCCTTTCCGGTGATGTTCTCACCGTCAAGGATAATAGAGCCGGAAGTGGGCTTATACACGCCTGTAAGCATGTTGAACACGGTAGTCTTTCCTGCGCCGTTTGGTCCGATAAGTCCGTAAAGCTGACCCTTGTCGATGGTCATGTTCAGTCCGTCCACCGCCTTCAGTCCTCCGAAGGAAATGGAGAGCTGCTTAACCTCCAGCATGGGAGTTTTCGCTGTATTTTCACTCATTTCGACGCACCTCCCGCAGCCTTAGGCTTTTTAGTTTTGAATTTCTCAAATACAGGCAGCGCCGCGATCCTCTGGCGAAGAGCCACAAAATAAGGCGCATTGTTGAATATCATCATAAAGATGAGCACGATAGCGTAAATAAGCATACGATAATCGCCCAGCCCTCTGAACAGCTCGGGAAGAGCATACAGGATTATCGTCGCGATTATGGAGCCTCTCATGCTGCCAAGTCCGCCCAGTACGACGAATACCAGTATCAGAATGGAGAAGTTATAGTCGAACTTTTTCGGAGCAAGAACTGCCAGCGAATGTGAATACAGTACGCCTGCCGCTCCTGCGATAGCTGCGGAGATAACGAATGCGATAAGTCTGAACTTTGTAACATTTATGCCCATGGACTCGGCTGCGATGTAGTTGTCGCGGATAGCCATGCAGGCACGTCCCGTATTGGAATCAACGATGTTCATAATGATGATAAGGCTTATCATCAGCACAATGACCACCAGCAGAAGAGTCGTGTCCTGCGGCGCCTTGATGCCCTGTGCTCCCTTGAATATGTCCTGTGCGGTGGCAGGATCTGCTCCCGTAACGGGAGATGCAAAGGAGAAATGTATTCCGTTTGCGTCCTTGAGAATGTAGATATTGTTTGCAAGGCTCTTGATTATCTCGCCGAAGCCGAGGGTTACGATAGCAAGGTAATCTCCGCGAAGTCTTAAAGCGGGGATTCCGATAATCAGACCGAATACTGCTGCGGCAATTGCTCCCAGAACAATGGCAATGATTATCCTTATCCAAGGCACGGTGATAGTATCCTGTGCAAGAATGGAGAAAACTCCGCCCACATATGCGCCTACGCACATAAAGCCTGCATGTCCCAGCGAAAGCTCGCCGAGGATACCTACCGTAAGGTTAAGGGAGATCGACATTATGGTATAAATTCCGATAGGAATGAGCAGACCGCTTAATTTGCTGCCCATGATACCTGTGGAGGACAATATCCCGCATACTATAAAGAACACAAGTACAAGTCCGCAGGTTATCAGATTATTTTTCGTAGTTTTTCTCATAACTGCCTCCTTATACCTTTTCGTTTATCTTCTTGCCCATGATGCCTGTGGGCTTAACGATAAGCACTACAATAAGAACTAAGAACACTATCGCATCGGAAAGCTGCGAAGAAATATATGCCTTAGAAAGATTCTCGATTATTCCCAGAAGGATACCGCCTATCATTGCTCCGGGGATACTTCCGATACCGCCGAAAACAGCGGCAACGAATGCCTTGATACCGGGCATTGAGCCTGTATAGGGGCTGATCTGCGGATAGGACGAGCAGAGCAGTGCGCTTGCTACGGCAGCCAGTGCGGAGCCTATTGCAAAGGTGAGTGAAATGGTCGAGTTTACGTTGATGCCCATAAGCTCGGCAGCGCCCTTGTCCTCTGCGACAGCAAGCATTGCCTTTCCTGCTTTTGTCTTGTTGATGAATAATGTGAGGCATATCATGATCACAACGGAAACGATGATCGAGATTATGGTCTCCATTGAAATGGTAACTCCGCCGATAGTTACGGGAGCTACGTTCTTTACGATAGATGTGAAGCTCTGTGCCGCCGAACCGAAAATAAGAAGCGCAACATTCTGAAGCAGATAGCTTACTCCGATAGCGGTTATCAGCACCGCCAGCGGAGGAGCGTTTCTCAGGGGCTTATAGGCGACCTTTTCGACAAGCACGCCCAGGACTGTGCATACTATGATACCGATTATCACCGACAGCCATACAGGACACCATGCCGTGGACATTGCGGTAAAGATAGTAAAGCCTCCCACCATAATAATATCTCCGTGGGCGAAATTCAGCATTTTGGCTATGCCGTAAACCATTGTATAGCCCAGAGCGATAAGTGCATAAATGCTGCCGAGGCTTATTCCGTTTACAAGGTATGTAATGAAGCTCATCATAAGAGCCTTGACCCCTTTCTTATATGATCCTGCCCGATATTTTCGGCAGTCAAGCGTTAAATTGCAAATAAGACCCGCACATCACGGCGCTTTTTGCGGCGCCGTGCAGGATATACGGGTCTTGAGATGCAAAT
This sequence comes from Oscillospiraceae bacterium, assembly GCA_051893755.1. Classification (GTDB taxonomy): domain Bacteria; phylum Bacillota; class Clostridia; order Oscillospirales; family Ruminococcaceae; genus RGIG4694. Next base: position 5,252 of record JBJFHQ010000281.1, on the reverse strand, counting down.
AATTTTATGTTATAGATCAAAGAGCTGCGTAGGAACCTGTCTTTGTGCCGTCCTCATTTTCTGTGATGACGATCTCCATAGCCTTAGGATCCTTTGTAGGCTCGCCGTCTGCTGCCCATGTGATAGTACCTGTTACACCCTCGAGTGTGATCTCGGTCATTGCAGTCTTAAGAGCGTCGCAGAGGTCGGAAGCGGAAATAGAAGCATCTGTGATGCCTGCCTTCTCGATAGCAGCCTTTACAGCGTAAACTGCATCGTAACCGTCAGCAGCGAACTGAATGGGCACCTCGTTGTTGTAAGCAGCCTTATAAGCTGTTGTGAAAGCAACTGTCTTGTCATCTGTTGCATCAGCAGCGAAAGGAGTAAGGAGCATTACGCCCTCAGCAAGTGCAACATCATCGCCCAGCTGGTCGATAAGTCCGTCGAGACCGTCGCAGCCGAAATACTTGACAGAGAGACCTGCCTTGTCAGCCTGCTGGAGGATAAGAGCTGCTTCCTGATAGTAGATGGGGAGGAAGAGAAGCTCAGCGCCGGACTCCTGTACCTTCTGGATCTGTACGGAGAAGTCAGTCTTGGAATCAGCTGTGAAAGCCTCTGCGGCAACTACCTCGAGACCCTGTGCAGCAGCCTCTTCGTTGAACTTTTCATAGATACCTGTGGAATATACGTCGGAGCTGTCATAGATAACAGCGACCTTTGCAGCAACATTGTTCTGTGCGATGTACTGAGCGGAAGCTGTTCCCTGGTTGGGGTCGTTGAAGCAGATACGGAAAGCATTGTCGTTAGCTACACACTCAACAGCAGAGCCTGAAGGAGTCAGCTGGAAGATGTTGTCCTTAGCGGACTCAGCAGCAACTGCGATGCAGGGGTTAGATGTAACTGTACCGATAAGGAGCTTCATATCGTTGTCCTTAAGGGTGTTGTAAGCGTTAACAGCCTTTTCCTCGTTGTGCTCGTCGTCCTGGAAGTCAAGAGCGAGCTGCATGCCGTTTACGCCGCCTGCTGCGTTGATCTCGTCAACTGCCAGCTGGATGCCGTTCTTAACTGCGTTGCCGTAAACTGCGGCGCCGCCTGTGATAGGTCCGATACCGCCGATAACGAGTGTTCCGCCTGCTGCAGTGCTGTCAGAAGCGCCGCCGTCTGCGGAATCTGTCGATGTACCCGCGTCATTGCCGCAGGCTGTGAACATAGGCACTGTCATACATGCTGCAAGACCCAGTGCAAGAATCTTCTTTGAAAGTTTCATAATCACTTATCCCTTTTCTCCGTCTGATTTTTTCTTTCCCGCAGTGCGACGGACGATCTGCGGAAACGGCGGAAAAGCCCCATCCACGCATGCGATAACATCTGCACACGCGGAGATTTTTCCGACTATATTTATAATACCTAAACTCACGAAATAAGTCAAGGTATAAAAAAATGATATTTTACGCCGCAGGCAAAGGTTTATTAGTCATTTTATACATATTTTTAACAAAATAAATACCTTTGTAAATAATAATGCAATACTTATCTTTCCTACGAAAATAATATCATATCGCATCATGAATTTTTATCGTGAGCATTATTCATTTTTTATAGAATTTCTCACCGGACAGTTTCCTTAGAAAAAGATTAGAAAGTTAAATATTTGATTAAGTAAGATTCAGAGTTCATTAAAGCTATTGACAGGGAAAATCTGCCGTGCTATAATACAGACATACCGAAAGGCAAACGCACGATCAACACAACACAAAAAATACGAAAGGATATGATAATATGTCAGTCAGCTTACAGAAGGGTCAGAAGATCGACCTTACAAAAACAAATCCCGGACTTACAAAAATAATGGTAGGTCTCGGCTGGGACGTCAATAAGTACGACGGCGGCCATGATTTCGACTTAGATGCCTCCGCATTCATGCTGGGCACAGACGGAAAGGCTCCCTCCGATGCCGAGTTCATTTTCTACGGCAATCAGACCCACACCTCAGGCTCCGTCAAGAGCATGGGCGATAACCTCACAGGCGCAGGCGACGGCGATGACGAGCAGATACTCGTTGACCTGTCAGCCGTTCCCGCAAACATCGAAAAGATCGACTTCACCGTTACTATCTACGACGCGGAAACAAGAGGTCAGAACTTCGGACAGGTATCAAACGCATTTATCCGCATCGTGGACGAGACCACAGGCACCGAGCTTATCCGCTACGACCTCAGCGAGGATTTCTCCATAGAGACCGCAGTTGTTGCAGGCGAGCTTTACCGCAATAACGGCGAGTGGAAGTTCAATGCAGTAGGCAGCGGCTTCTCGGGCGGACTTGCAGCTCTCTGCGCAAATTTCGGCATAAACGCAGGCTAAGCTGCCAATAAACACGCTTTCTCCATTCTTCTGTTTTTACTAAAGATATGACATCATGAACGACAGCTGCTGTGACAGATATCCCGACATTCTATCAGACACATTTTCAGACACAGCTCCGGACATTTCAATCAGACATTTTATCAGACACTTTTTCAGACATTCTATCCGACATAATATCTGATGTTTTAAAACACTGCCGCACCGGTTTTTCAGCCTGTGCGGCAGTGTTTTTTCTATGAGCATCAAATTTTGCAAAAAAACTTGACATATATTCGGAAAAGGGATATAATGATAAAGTATGCAGTTTTTACTTGACTTTACATATTTTTATCCGATCATTTCATCGGGAGGACCTGCGATATGAACCGTAACTGTATCACGGCGGCATTTTCAGCCATATTCCTTTTTACAGGCTGCGAAAAGATATCCGAAACGCCGCCTGAACTGAATTATATATACGACTACACCGTGACCACCGCTCAGGAAAGCGTTACTACTGCCGATACGTCCGAGAGCACTTCGGAGGAGACTTCCGTGACAGCCGAAGAAACGACCGTGACCGTCACCGAGAGTATCAGTGCCGACGAACCGTCCACCGACTGGGACCCCGCATTTTATGACGATTGCCTGTTTTTCGGGGATTCTATCTGCCGTGCGCTGTCAGTCTACAACGATCTCGTGGACCCCGAGCGAGTGGCTGCTGTGGGCGGAGGCGCTGCGAGGAATCTCAACGACTTCACCTTCAAGCTCCACGATATAGATTATACCGTGACAACTGCCGCCGAGGCTTATCAGCCCGATATGGCGTTTCTGTGGATGGGCGTCAACGATATCAACATGACCGACAAAGCGACCTATGCCGCAAATCTGGAGGGGCTTGCCCGTGAGATAAACGAGGTCTCTCCCGACAGCAAAATTATCATCATCGGCATGACCCCTACCGCTGCTTATCACGAATGGGGCGCAAATCCCACGATCATCGAATACAATTCCGCTGCTGAGGAAATGGTATCATCATCGGAGCTGCCGCTGTATTACATAGACGTAGGGGACGTGGTATCCGACGAGAACGGCTATCTGCTGGAGGAGTGCGACGGCGGCGACGGCATGCACCTCACTCAGCTGGCATATTACCGCATACTTTCAAAGATAAACACCGAATTTAAGGATCTGATCCAAAGCTAAAGGAGTTTAATATGAACATTTTCAATCTTCTGACGACCAAGAACAACGTTTCCTATCTCACCGACAATATGAAGATCTCCGAAGCTCTCGCCGACCTCAACGAACACGGCTTCACAGCCGTTCCCGTCATCAATCAGGCGGGCGAGTACGTCAGCACCGTCACCGAGGGAGATTTTCTCAGATACATATACAATAACGGCTTCAACACCGAGGCACTTTCTGAAAACTTCCTGTCGGATATGCCCATAAGACGTGAGATACTTCCCGTCCATGTGAACGCTAAGCCCGACGATCTGGTAAACTGCGCAAAAACTCAGAACTTCGTTCCCGTGGTAGACGACCGAGGCATCTTCATCGGCATCGTCACCCGTAAGGATCTGATAATCTATGCCTGCTCGCGGATAATCCCCACCGAGTAAAAAAGCAAAATCAAGGAGCAATAAATTTGAAAGTCAACAGAAACAGAAAGAAAAAAAGATTCGCACTGCAATGCGCCGTCGTTGTTCTCTGCATCGGCGCTGCGGCAGTGGCTGCCATCGGTATCTCAAAGCTTGCCGCACCTAAGGAAAAAAATACCCTTGCACCAATCGCCGAGGTCTCGCTGATAACCTCCGCCGCCGAGGATATCCCCGCAGAAACGGAGGCTCCCGATGAAGCCAAGGTGTACGATAACGACTCCTTCCGCAAACCCTACAAGACCGACCGCACCGCCGAAATGGACAAGAATTTCGTTACTGCCAATAATTCTGTACTTATCGACGCGGACACGGGTGAGATACTGGGACGTCACGGCAGCATGCGGAAAATATACCCCGCTTCCATGACGAAGGTAATGACTTTGCTGGTGGCTGTGGAGAATCTGGACAGCTCACAGCTGAACGATACCTATACCATGACCTACGAGCTGCTGGCTCCCCTCGTGCAGGAAAACGCTTCACGGGCAGGCTTTGATGTGGACGAGGAGGTCACCGTAAAGGATATGCTCTACGGACTTATCCTACCCTCGGGCGCAGATGCCGCTGTGGGACTGTGCAACTACATCGCGGGCAGCGAGGAAAATTTCGTTGTCCTTATGAATCAAAAAGCCGAGGAGCTGGGACTGACCGAGACGCATTTCATGAACAGCTCGGGGCTCCACGACAAAAACCACTACACCACCTGCATCGAGATGAGTATGATAATGAAGGCGGCTATGGACGATCCTCTGTGCCGCGAGATATTATCCACCTACACCTACACAACCACTCCCACCGAACAGCATCCCGACGGTATCGTCCTTTACAGCAACATGTTCAGCAGAATGTACGGCACCGAGGTGGAGGGCGTCACCATAACCGCAGGAAAAACAGGCTATACCGACGAGGCGGGACAATGTCTTGTCAGCTACGCAGAAAAGGGAGAGCACCGCTACATTCTGGTGCTGGCGGGAGATTATGAACGCTATCAGGCGGTATACTCCACATTTTACGCTTATGAAAACTATCTGCCGTAAAGCGGCTGTATAACGAAAATCCCGCATTTTTCATGCGGGATTTTTTATTCTTCGTTTATTTTCAAAGGCTCTGTCAGCGTATCATTCAGCTTTTTCACCGCCTCGGGTATTTCGGACGAAAAATCCATATACCATTCCAATGTTTCAATGACGTATCTGCGGCGGAAGCTCTCGTCCGCAGATACAGCGCTCCGAAGATTATGCAGCCTGTCTGCTGCCTTTACAACAAACG
>JBJFHQ010000280.1:4493-9339 GCA_051893755.1 Oscillospiraceae bacterium | reverse complement strand
ACTATTCACTATTCACTCTTTTTCTAAGCGTCAGCGGCGAGACCTGCGTGACAAATACCTTCTCACCGTCATGCTTATCATCACACACCACATACGCCTTTGGCATCTCATAGCTTACATATTCCGTACTTCCACGCTTCTCCGCGGCGGAAAGAAACTCCTTCGTTATCTTTCCTACCGACGTATTCTCAATGTCGAATATCCCTATCACGGAATCGTCCGAAATACATGTATCATTTCCTAAATGTATATACATTGATCAATTATCCTCACAGTAAACATTACCGTTTTCAACACGGAATATCTTCCCTTTCAGTCCCTTTTCGGAGATAAACGCCTCGTCACAGCAGGTTATAAATACCTGAATATCCTTCACGCTGCCCAGAATGAAGCTTTTCCGCATATCGTCAAGCTCGCTGAGAACATCATCAAGGAGCATCACGGGAGTATCTCCCGTCTGTTCGCCGATTATCTTCGCCTGTGCCAGCTTCATAACTACCGCCGCACTGCGCTGCTGACCCTGCGAGCCAAATTCTCTTGCATCAAGACCGTTTATCCTGGTAACGAGGTCGTCACGGTGGATACCGCACAGCGTATAACCCACACGAACATCGTCCCTGCGCGATCTTTTCAGCTTATCATAGTATATATCGGCAAGCTCATGGCTGAAATCGGTATTGTCGTTAAGGTCCTTGTATACAGTTGATGAATAGTATATTTCCATGTTTTCTATACTATTTGTAATATTGTTGTAAAGCTCCCTCGTGTACTCGTTTAGATTCCTGCAGTAGGTGTTGCGTATCACGGAGATATAAGCCCCCGTCGAAGCGAGCTGACTGTCCCAGATATCGAGGTCCTCTTCACTGCTTATGCCGAAGCCGATATTTTTTATCACAGCATTCCTCTGTGCCAGCAGATTGTTATACTTATTGAGGGCAGACACAAAGGAAGGCTTCAGCTGCGAAGCGGAAAGGTCCATAAAGCTGCGGCGGTTATCTGGCGAGCCCTTCAGCAAAGACAGGTCATCGGGGGTGAATATGACGCATTTCAGATTCCCGAAAAGCCTTGACATCAGCGGCAGCTTCACGCCGTTTAACGTGACCGTCTTTTCCTTAAGGTGATTCTTTTTTATCTCAAAGGCTATCTCCTGCTGCCGCACGCTGTCCTCAAAGCTGACCTTTACGGCAGCTTTTTCCTTGTCAAAGCCGATAAAGCTCCTGTCCCTTGCAAGCCGAAAGGACTTGCAGCCCGTACAAAGCCATATCGCCTCGATAAGGTTAGTCTTTCCCTGCGCATTTTTCCCGCAGAAAACGTTCAGGCTCTCATCGGGGGAGATGTCCACGCCGTTCAGATTTTTATATCCGTCCGCCGAAAAATGAGTTATCTTCATTCCTCGGCCGCCACGGCTATCTTATGACCGAGAGCCTCCACCACGTCACCGGGGCGTATCTTTTTTCCCCTCATAAGGCACACCTCGCCGTTGACCTTGACCTGTTCATCTGCAACAAGTGCCTTAGCATCGGAGCCTATGTCGCATATCCCCGAAAATTTAAGAAGCTGGTCGAGCTTGATAAATTCGGTATGAATTTTAACTGTTTCCATTATTTTCTCCAATTTTTTACCATTTATTCGGTTTTAAGTCTTACAGGCAGAACGAGGAAGGTATAAGCATCGCCCTCCAGCGGAACTATCTTCATAGGCGCAAGACCGCCGTTTGAGTACATTTTTATCTTATCCGACTCGGCAGCTCTGACAGCCTCGCTGAGATATCTGCAGTTAAAGCCAATCTCGACCCGCTTTCCGCTGATATCGGCGGGTATCTCGTCGGAGAATTTTCCCAGCGGTGTGGAGCAGGTTATCTTAACCATTCCCTCATCGAAAACGCACTTGATAGGCGCTTTCATCTTCTCGTTGATAAGGAGTGAGCATCTTTCGAGACTGCTTATCAGCTCCTTTGTCTTAATGATTATTTCGGTAGTGCCGTTAGCGGGCACGGAAGCCTTATAGTTGTGATAATCGCCCTCCAGCAGACGGGAGATGACCATATAGCCGTTTATCTCGAACACGATGTGCTTTTTGGAAACGTGGAGCTGCACCTCGGACTTGTCGTCGTCCTTAAGAAGCTTTGAGACCTCATTGAGAGCCTTTGCCTTAACGACGAAATAATACTTGTTTTCGCTGTTTATGTTCTCATGTCTGATAGCAAGGCGATATCCATCGATAGCCACAAGATTGAAGCTGCCGTTTTCGATATCGAAAAGCTCGCCCGTGAGAACAGGCTTTTTATCGTCCACAGCAACGGCGTAGATAGTCTGATTTATCATATTTTTCAGAACAGCCTGCGAAAATGAGAAGCTGTCGCCCGTATCGCAGTCGGGAAGGGAGGGATATTCCTCGGCGGACACTGCGGAGATATTATATTCCGCATTATCACCGCTTACGGTGACCTTAAGCTTGTCGTCGATCTCCACCTTAATGGTATCGCTGTCCATTTTTCTGACGATATCTGTAAAGAGCCTTGCGCTTATGACAAACTCGCCGAAATCCTGCGAATCCACGGAGATGCGTGTCTGAATGCCCATTTCAAGGTCATAGCCCGTAAGCTCCAGATTATTCTTATCGAGGACAAACTTTATGCCCTCCAGCACCGAAATGGTAGATTTCTGAGGAACTGCTCTTGTAACGTTGTTAAGCGCCTCTATGAGAGTGGTCTGACTGCACTGAAATTTCAATAGTATCAATCCTTTCTTAAGCCTCATATTCCGCCTTATGCGGAAATATTATCTTTTGATTACAAACAGTAATAAATTACAGTCTGTAACTTATTTTTACTTGAATATAATAAAAATGCTCAAAATAATGGTTTTTAACAATCTTTTTGTAACTTCTTGTAATTTAAACATCATATCGGGTTACAAAATGATAAAATAAAAATATATTTAATTACAAATTAGTAACAGTAGTAGTAACCTTGAAAATGTTGAAACACCGTTCAAGGCATTTGTCTGCGGGGATATCTCATTAACAGTTCATGTTCTGAATTTTTGTTGAAATGTTAAAAAAGTTACTCAGCGATTACAAACTCGGTTACAAATTGGGAAAAATATTGAAAACTTACTGTTTAAAGTTTAAAAAATGTGAAAAATCTTGTTGAAAAGGAAAATCCCCGATGATTTTTAAAGCTTTATTCCACAAGCTGTTGAAAACTATGTTTATACAAATTGTAAAACACTGTTCTGAACTGCGGTTTTATAACGATTAGTTTTTTTAACATCAATTTCAACACTATGTTGAAATTGATGTTTATAACTATTTGTAAAGCCTGTCCGAGGTCATCCCACGTTGAGATTTTTGATGATGTCCTCAATAGTCTCCCTCTTGCGGGAGTCGGTCTTCATCTGCTTGGTCACGTCGTCGATGTAGTAGACCACAGTGGAGTGGTCCTTTCCGCCTATTTCCGCGCCTATTGATTTATATGATATCTGTATCACCTGCTTGATGACATAGGCGCAGACCTTTCTTGCGGTGGATATCTGAGCAGAGCGCTTCTTTGAGCGGATATCCTCGGCAGTAACGCCGTAGACACTGGCAACGTCGCTTATTATCTTATCTATTGTAATGGGAGCGGGCTGGTCATCGGAGAGTATTTCCCTGATAGCATTCTGCGCCATAACTATTGTGGGAGCGGTCCCCACAAGGTCCTGCGAAGCCTTCAGCTTCTTGACGCAGCCCTCCAGCTGACGTATATTCGATTTCAGACGGTTTGCGATACATTCCACAACATCGTCGGGAATGACGAAATTCATCAGCTTTGCCTTGCGCTTGATTATAGCGACTCTGGTCTCGTATTCGGGAGCGGAGATATCGGCGATAATGCCCCATTCAAAGCGGGTCCTGATACGGTTTTCGAGAGTGGTTATCTCCTTCGGCGGACGGTCGGAGGTGATAACTATCTGCTTGCCCTTGTTGTGCAGCTCGTTGAAGGTGTGGAAGAATTCCTCCTGAGTGGAGTCCTTTCCGGCGATAAAGTGGATATCGTCGATAAGCAGCACATCTGCGCTGCGGTATTTCTGCTTGAAGGGCTGAGTATTTTTCTTGCCTATCATGTCGATAAGCTCGTTGGCAAAGGCCTCGCCCGTTACAAAGATGACATTCTTTTCGGGATGCAGGGATTTTATCTCATTGCAGATAGCCGTAAGAAGGTGAGTTTTTCCCATTCCCGAAGGACCGTATATGAAAAGCGGATTATAGGTGACATCGGTATGGTCAGCCCTTGCAACGGCGGTGCTTGCGGCATAGGCAAACTCGTTGGAGCGTCCCACGATGAAGGTATCAAAGGTATACTCATAATCGGAGTCGTCCTTATGTATGTCGGGATAGTATTCGGCCTCGGAGGAGCTGTTTTCGGAGGAGGCGTCGGTATCGGAGTCGTCCACCTCTATCCTCACGTCGGTCTTGAAGCCCAGAACGGCATAGAAAGCCTCTCTGAGAAGATTTCCGTAGTTTTTCAGAGCACAGTTTCCGTGAAATTCGGAGGGCACGCTCAGCACGGCAACATTTCCGTCAAGCCTTACGGGAGTGATGGTCTTTATCCACGTATTGTATGCGACATCGGTCAGCTCGCCGTTTGAGACCTTTTGTCTGCAATATTCAAGAACCTTGTCAAACACATCTTCAAAGGAATTCATAAGACAATTTTTCCGCATGGACCGGATTCCATACAGGATCTCCTTTCTCTTTTGGTCAGCCTTACAAAGGCAGACAATATCACAAATACATTATATCATATTCTGCAGATAAAATCAAGCTTTTTTTCGGATTGTAAACATTTATTAATAGTATATAA
>JBJFHQ010000280.1:0-4393 GCA_051893755.1 Oscillospiraceae bacterium | reverse complement strand
TGCAGATAAAATCAAGCTTTTTTTCGGATTGTAAACATTTATTAATAGTATATAAAACAAAAAAGAAACGCAGTCCTAAAATGACAAAACCGAGGACTGCGTTTGTGATAAAAACGTAACGTTATTGTATTCGATTTGGAATAAATTCGATTTTCAATGACATATCCATAGCACAGGCAAGTCTCTTCAGTGTTTTTATCGAAGGGTTTGCATTGCCGTTTTCTAATTTGCTTATATCGCCCTGAGCTATTCCTGTGAGTTCGGATAATTCCTTTTGTGTGATGCCTTTAGTTCTGCGGGCGTCGATAATAGCCTGCATCACTGCAAATTCGGGTTCAAGAGCGTCGTATTCGGATCTGAATTCGGGGTTTTTCATCTGCTCATTCAGGTAATCATTAAAATTTGTCATTTTAAAAGCTCCTTTCGGCTGAGATAGTCTTTACGATATCGTTTTGCGCGTTCTATTTCGTATTTTGGGGTCTTTTGCGTTTTTTTTACAAAACCGTTGGTAAGAATAGCTTTTCGTCCCACTACAAAAAAATACATTACCCTTGATATATCCGAACCGGACTTTGCTCTCAGTTCAAATATGCCTTCGGACAAATGCTTTGAGTATGGTTCCCGAAGGTCATATCCGTTGTTCTGCAGCATTGATATTATTCTAAGCATTTTTGCTCTCATTTTTATATCAAGACTGTCAAGAAATTCTTTTGCAGGTTCTGTTCCGTCTTCCTTTTCGTAAAAAAGTACCTCAAAGTCATTCACTTATTTATTTTCTCTCCTTTAATATAGGATTTAACCTATATTTATTATACGATATTTTCGGAAAATTGTCAATAGAATTTGTAAAAAAATTCACAGATGCTTTTTGAAATAAATGTATATAAATCCTTCAATCATCATAATATCCGAAATATATGTGAATTTACAGTCTGTTTCACCAAAACAAGACCGCATTTTCTTCGGATTTTGAGATAATTAATTACAAATTGAAAAAAATTATGAAAAAACACTTGACAGATGCGGTTATAATATAGTATACTGTATTATTGACGGGATATTTTTTGAATAGTCCTTGAGTTATTTAAAGTATTATAGACGGGTTGGCGCATTAGCGCAGCATAAGCGTCGTTTGAAAAGGAGGAGAAACCGTAATGAAAAGAACATATCAGCCTAAGAAGATCCACAGAAAAAAGGAGCACGGCTTCAGAAAGAGAATGGCTACAAGAAACGGCCGCAAGGTTCTCGCAAGAAGAAGAGCTAAGGGCAGAAAGCACCTCACATACTAATTCATCGGAATTACAGTATAAACCCTGCTTAAGTCAGATTTTATTGTGAACCGATAGGCCTGTATGTCTGCGTCGGATATTCGGCGCAGATAAGGGCTTTGTTGTGGAATCAATACAGAGGCAGCCTGCGTCTTTTGGCTCTGTCATAATATGACCACAGGTATTGTGGTCTTATTTTTTAGTGGTGTCTATGAAGTATTCGGTCAAGCTTAACAAAAATAAGGATTTTGTCTCCCTTTATAAAAAAGGAGCGTATATCGTCGGCCGCAGCTGTGCTGTCTATTTCCGCAGAAACGGCAGGAAATTCAACAGGATAGGCATTTCTACAGGCAAGAAGATAGGCTGCGCTGTCGATCGGAGCCGCGCAAGACGCATTATCAGACAGGCTTACCGCGAAACGGAGGAGCTTTTCCCTAAGGGCTTTGATATCGTCGTTGCCGCAAGGACCGATGCATGCAGCTGCAAAAGCTACCATATTTCGGCGTTTTTCAGAAACAAGGTCGTTCCTGCGATGACTAAGCCGAAACAGCAGTGAGTCTATATCATTATGAAAAGAGTATTGCTTGCTCTCATAAGGTTTTACAGGAAATTTATCTCCCCATGCAAGCCGCCGTGCTGCAAATATTATCCTACCTGTTCAACATATGCTCTGAAAGCTGTTGAAAAGCATGGCGTTGTAAAGGGTACCGTTCTCTCCGCTTGGAGACTGATGCGGTGCAATCCATGGAGCCTCGGCGGGGTGGACCCCGTTCCCGAGAAATTCGATTTTTTTCATATGTCCGCCGCTTCAAGAAAAAAACATGAGGCAAAACAGGCTATGAAAATTTACTTCGGTAATAATAAAAAGTGAAAAAAATTTCCCTTTTGTGGAATTTTTATATATTTTGTGAAAAAAAGAAAAAGTAAAATCGGAGGAATATAATGGGCGCTATCAGCAGGATAATCGGTTATCCGTTGGGATGGGTCATCTGGCTTGCATATACATTATGCAAAAGCTATGCCTTGTCCTTAATTATTTTTACAGTTTTTACAAAGCTTATCCTATTTCCCATATCCGTAAAAACTCAGAAAAGCTCTGCGGCTATGTCCGCACTTACTCCTAAGCTGGAACAGCTTAAAAAGAAGTACGCTAATAATCAGGAAAAGCTTCAGGAAGCTACTATGGAGCTTTATGCGGAGGAAAATATCAACCCTATGTCCTCCTGTACGCCGCTCCTTATCCAGCTGCCGATACTGTACGGTATCTTTGATGTTGTTTATCGTCCTATAACGCACGTTCTCAGGGCGAGCAAGGAAGCTATCACAATGGCTACCGAGATATGCCGGAATATACCCGGATACGGCGATCAGAGGTACTTTGAACAGAGACCTGAGCTTTACATCATGGAGGCTATCAAGGATCCTGCTGTTACCGAACAGTTCACCTCTCTTCCCGACGGTATCTATGATAAGATACTGGATTTCAACAACACCCTTTTCGGCTTTATAGATCTGGGTCTTACTCCCACGTTCCACCCTGAAAACGGCTGGGATGCAAGCTCTATCGGACTTATCGCTATCCCGATAATCTGCGGTATCGTTCAGATTCTTTCTACCTTCCTTATGACAAGACGTCAGAAGAAGATGAATCCTGCACAGTCAGGACAGATGGCAAGCATGAATATAATGAACTACGCAATGTCGTTCATTTTCATCAGCATTGCTTTCTCTTATCCCGCAGCTATCGGCTTCTACTGGACTATTTCAGGTATCCTTCAGCTTATTTCTTCCTGGATACTCAATAAGATATATACCCCCGAATATGTGGCAAAGCTCCTCGAAAAGGACAAGAAAAAGAAAAAGGCTAAGAAAAAGGTCGATATGATGCAGCGCTATCAGCAGCTTCTCGCTGAACAGAATGGCACTGCTGCAAATACAAATAAAAAGGTCGTTGAGGGAGCTAAGCTCTCCGATGACGAGAATCTTGATATCAAGCTGAGCAAGTCCCAGCAGAAGGATATCCAGAGCAAGCTTATCTCCGAAAACCGTAAAAGAGTTGAAGATAAATACAAGGACGAAGAGCTTACCGACGAGGAAAACAAGCTCCTCGAAGAGGCAAGGCGCAGACAGGCCGAAAAATACGGAGATAACTGATAATAATTTTACTCTTATACTTTCCGCTTCGGCAATCGTCAAGGCGGAAAGAATGTATGAAAGGAGTTACCCGCAATGAAAAAGGAATTTACCGCGAAAACTGTCGAAGAGGCAAAGGCTCTTGCAGCTGCCGATTTCGGAGTTGAGGAATCTAAAATATCGTTTGAGGTTCTCGAGGAGCCTAAAAAGGGATTTCTGGGTATCGGCTCCGCTGATGCGAGAATTTCTGCGGAGTATACAAAAACAAAGTCTGAAATTGCCGCTGATTATATCAAGGGCATCGTTGAAAGAATGGGTATTGAGGCTGAGCTTAATGTTACAGTCAACGAAGAGGATACCGTTATTGATATCGTAGGAGATACTTCAGGCGCTGTTATCGGCAGAAGAGGCGAGACTCTTGATGCTATCCAGTACCTTGCTTCTATGTGCGCTAACCGCACCGACAAGGAGTATTACCGCATTACCGTGGATTCCTGCGGCTACCGCGAGAAGAGAAAGGCTATCCTTGAGGACCTGGCTGCCAAGATATCAAAGACTGTTATCAGAACAGGCAGAACAAGCACTCTTGAGCCTATGAATCCTTATGAAAGACGCATAATCCACTCCGCTGTTTCCGAGATAGAGGGCGTTACCTCAAAGAGCATCGGCGAGGAGCCTTACAGACGCGTTGTTATTTCCTCAACAAATCCCAGACCCGAAAAGAAGTACGACGGCAGAGGCAAGGGCGGCTATAACAAGAACGGCAAGGGCGGCAAGTATGGCAACAAGGGCGGCAAGCAGGAATACAAGCCCCGTTCTATGGACCTTATGAAGACCTCCTTTGAGAAGGATTATAAGAAGCCCAAGCCCGAGGACAGCGAGTTATATTCGGGAGAACTTTACGGAAAGATCGACATCTGATAATTCTCCGTTCAGGTAATTTATCGTATAAATACATATGCGGACAGAATTTTCTGTCCGCATTGCTATAT